>DATEGN010000167.1:0-3830 GCA_035280125.1 Gemmatimonadaceae bacterium
CGTCGAGCGTGCGGCGCAGCTCCTTCAGGATTGCGTGCGTCTCCGGCAGGTTCTCGCAGTTGGTGCCGTCGCGCTCGATGAGGTACGGAATCGCGTCGAGTCTCAGGCCGTCCACGCCCATCTTCAGCCAGAACCGCATGACATTCTTGATCGACTCGAGCACCTGCGGATTATCGAAGTTCAAATCCGGCTGATGGCTGAAGAACCGGTGCCAGAAGAACTGCTGCGCAACCGGATCCCACGTCCAGTTCGACGTCTCCGTATCAGTGAAGATGATGCGCGTGCCGGCATACTTGTTCGGATCGTCGCTCCACACGTACCAGTTGCGCTCGCGCGAACCCTTCGGCGCGCGGCGGGCGCGCTGGAACCACGGATGCTGATCGGACGTGTGATTGATGACGAGCTCCGTGATCACCTTGAGCCCGCGCTCGTGCGCCGCGTCGAGAAAGGCTTGAAAGTCCTCGATCGTGCCGTACGTCGAGTTGATCGACTCGTACGACGAGATGTCATATCCATCGTCCCGCAACGGCGACGGATAGAACGGCAGCAGCCAAATACAGGTCGCCCCAAGTTGCTGGATGTAATCCAACCGCTCGGTGAGTCCACGGAAGTCCCCGTACCCATCCGCGTTTGCGTCGCGAAAGGACTTCACGTGAGTCTGATAGACGATTGCGTCTTTGTACCAGAGGGGATCGTTCATCGGCGTGCAGCGTTGCGCGTGGCGCGTGGCGCGCGAATGTCAGACGCATCACGCATCACGCATCACGCTCCACGCGGAACACGTGCCCCACCTGCCCGCTCGCCGGATCGAGTCTCACGTAATTCCGAGCGCCGCGCCACGTGTAGTGCGCACCGGTTAGTAGATCATGAACCACGTAGTTCGCATCGTTCGGGATTCCGAGCTCGGCCAACGGCACGTGCACCATTGTCTCCTGCACGACGCGCGGGTCGACCGTGACGGCGACGAGCAGATCGCGGCCGTCGGTAGGCTCGGTTGGCTTGAGACTGTCCGGTACCGTGTAATATGACGCGCGCCCGTCCGTCCATTCTCTCGGCGGCACCGTCGCTGCCTTTCGATAAAACAACACTTGCGGATTCTCGCTGGTGTGAAACGTGAGATTGTCGTAGAGCTGCAATGCGCGATTCTCGCGCCGGATCTGATTCAGAAGCTGGATCATCGGGTTGAGATTTCCCGGCGCTTCCCAGTCCCGCGGCTTGATCTGGTACTTCTCCGAGTCCAGATACTCCTCGCTGCCCGCCTTGACCGGTGCATTCTCGAATAGCTCGTACCCGCTGTACATGCCATAGAGCGGCAATAGCGTCGACGCGAGTAATAAGCGTATGCGAAACGCCGCCGGCCCACCGTGGACGAGATACTCATTGAGAATGTCCGGCGTATTCACGAACAGGTTGCCGCGGAAATATTCGACCATCGGCGAGCTCGTGAGCTCCTCGAGATAGTCGCGGATCTCGAGCGCACTGTTCTTCCACGTGAAGTACGTGTACGACATCGTGAAGCCGAGCTTGGCAAGGCTCTTCATTCGCTTGGGGCGCGTGAACGCCTCGGCGAAGAAGATCGTGTCCGGATAATCTCGCTGAATTTCGGCGATGACCCACTCCCAAAACGCCAGCGGCTTTGTGTGGGGATTGTCGACTCGAAAAGTCTTGACTCCCCGTTCGATCCAGTACGAGAAAATATCTCGACAGGCATTCCACAGATTCTGTCGATCGTCGCACCAGAAATTGAGCGGATAGATGTCCTGGTACTTCTTCGGTGGATTCTCCGCGTACTTGATCGTTCCGTCTGGTCGAATGTGAAACCAGTCCGGATGCTCTTTTACCCAAGGGTGGTCGGGAGAACACTGGAGTGCGTAGTCGAGGGCGACGTCGAGTCCATGCGTCGCGGCACTTTGAACAAAGCGCTCGAAGTCTTCGACCGTGCCGAGCGCCGGTTCGATCGCCGTGTGACCGCCGTTCTCGTTGCCGATCGCCCATGGACTGCCGACATCGTCGGGCTCGGGGGTGAGGCTGTTGTTCTTTCCTTTTCGAAATGTTCTACCGATGGGGTGAATGGGAGGTAAGTACACGACGTCGTAACCGAGCTCCGCCAGGCGCGGCAGCCGATTCGCAGCGTCGTCGAACGTACCATGTCTGCCATCAGGCGCTTGCGAGCGTGGAAAGAGCTCGTACCACGCAGCAAACCGGGCTCGAGGGCGGTCCACATAAATGGCGAGCTCCCGCGCATACGTCGTCAAATCACGCGGCGGGTACAGCTCGTTCATCTGGATGAGCAAATCCTCATCGAACGCTCTTTCGATACGCGCTTCCGCCGACGTGTCGCGCCGGTCCTCGAAGATCCGCGCCGTTTGCAGCAGCGACGCGCGGATCGGCGGCGACTTCGCCCGGCGCGCCGCCGCACGCACGAGCAGCGCCCCCTCGAGCAACTCGACGTGCACGTCCTGGCCGGCGTCCACCTTCTTGCGCAGCTCGCCGCGCCACGTACCGAACGCGTCCGTCCAACTTTCTACAGTGAACCTCCACATCCCTACACGATCGACTGTAAAAAAACCGAACCAGCGGTCGTTGTCGAAGTCGAACACGAGCGGCGTCGCGGACCACCCCGTGTCGCCCGGTCCCTTATAGATCACCCGCGCGGCGAGCTGATCGTGGCCTTCCTTGAAGATGTCGGCGCCCACCCAGACCCTGTCGCCGATCACTCGTTTCACCGCGAACCGCCCGCCATCCAACACCGGAGTCACACACTCGATCACCAAATGGTCACAGCCCCGGCCCGGTGCGCGGCGCTCGCGTTTGGTCGGTGACGGCGGGTTCGGAGCCAAGGGATAGGGGTTCGAGAACAGTGTCGTGCTCACAAGCAATAACGATGCGCCAACTCATGGACGAAGAGCAACCACTCCTTGTCATGCTGCGCCTCGCCGTTCAAACCCTAAGAGGCCGCTGAAACCGCTGACACGAGGCTGAACCGCTGATCAGAGAAAGGGTTTCATTGCAAGGTGAGCACGGCGCGTGACCGGCGCGCCTGCCGCACGTCAGCATAACAAGTGGGCCCTAGCCCCTAGCCCCTAGCCCCTAACCTCTAGCCCCTGCGCCCGCCCGTGCGCCTCCTCTCGATCCCCGCCATCGTCATCGGCGTCGCCATCGCGATTCTGTTCTTCAAGGTCTACGGACTCGTCACTCGGCCCAGCGTGCCGGCGCCGGTCGCGTTTATCGTGAGCCAGTTCGCGCCCGACGTCGAGATCGGGGCGCGAGTGTCCGACGCAAAGCACGGCGTCGCGTCGATGACCTATGTCCCCCACCTCGGCTTCGTCGGCGTTCCCAATTCGCACGGCCAGAACACACCGACGGGGCGAGCGGTCAACTTCTCGCAGGTGCGATTGCTTCTCGACGAGCGCACGCGATCGGAACCCAATCCGAATCCCGCCAAGGCTCGGGTCGACGCCGTCGAGGTGGTGACAGGAGACGCGGCCGCCACCGATGACATCGAAGCTGCGATCATGTCGGTCCTGCGCCGCGTTCCGACCGAAGGTTGCATCAAGTCGCCTGACGAGGACCGCTTGCGCCAGGTGCATATCTGGATCACGCCTAACGAACGTGGTGGCATCGCAATTATCAACGACTTTTTTGTCGGGACACCGTCAGCGACTCACGGTCCGTACATGACCAACGTCATCGCCTTCGTCGGCAAGTTCGACGGCGGACGAACGCTGCGCGGCAACTACACCAACGAGACCTGCACGCAGATCTCGAAGCCGACCACGTGACGATGCGAATTCACCGAACGAATTTGTCATCCCGAGCGAAGCGGATCT
>DATEGN010000168.1:0-17752 GCA_035280125.1 Gemmatimonadaceae bacterium
ATCTCGTGCTGGTTCGCCCCGAAGCCCGCGACGCACTCGCGACGCTCATCGAGTCTCAAGACGCGGTGCGAGCGCCCACGATCGAGTGTCGTCGCGTGCGGGACGTCGAGCTGTCGTGGCCCGAGCACGGACATCTCGACGACGATCCATGGCCCCGGAATGGTGCACTCGCATCCGATCAGCGCGTTCACGTTTGCATCGACGGAGCAGTCAAACTATTGCTCCCCTGAGAGGCAAACGGAACTCAGCGCCGTTTGGGACCGCGCGCCGTTTAGCACTCATATGCGTTCGTGCGGCTGACGCATGGCGCGCAGTGTATCTACTCTCGCCTTCGCGCGCGAGTTGAGCGGCTGCGTCGTCAACACGAGCTGATACAAATCGAGAGCCCGCGCTGAATCGCCGCGCGCGAGCAGCAGCTCGGCGAGATCGAAGTTCAGCGTCGGCAAGTCGGGATGAAATTCCTTGTTCAGCTCGAGAACGCGAATGGCATCGTCGCGCTGGCCGGAGCGCGCGAGCCCCTGCGCGACGATATTCAGGCTTGCTTCGCCGAAGTCGTAGTGCCCGCGGTCGAGATATCGCATCCGCAGGTCGCGATATTGCCCGAGACCGGAGTCGGTCCCCGCACGGGCGATCGTCGCCGCGACGACCTCGTGCAATGGCCGCGGGTCCGGCAGGCCGCGATGACACGTTAGGCACGTAACCGGCGCATCGAGGCGACGGCCCGTGCTGTCGGCGCGCAGCAGCGCATTCACTTGCGTCGTGATGGAGTACATGGCGCGGGCGCGCCTCTTCGACTGCTTGTCGTCCGCCTTGAATTGTACGCCAATGAGCGTGCGCGGATCGCCGCCGGTGTGGCAGTAGCCGCACTCGACTCCGAGTCCGTCCGCGAATCCGAACATCACGTTGAGCAACGAGTCGCGCGTGATGTCCTTCGGCAGGACACGAAGATTCTCGAACTTCTTTGGGATCTGCGCCAACGCGGGACGAGGGAGAGCGAGCGCGGCGACCACACACGCGCGGAGGAGGTGAGAGCGCATGGCCGACAGTATGAGCCAGGCGCGCCGGCTCGCACGCGATGCGTGACGAAACCCGACTTCGCAATGACGAATCCCGACCGACGCGATTGGCGTATTGCGCGATGACGATCGCCGACCGTAGCGTGAGGACATGTCCTCCCTCGTCATCGGCCCGCGCGCCAAGCGCGCGGCGATCACCGCGGCGTGGTGGTCGATTCTCGTGCTGGCGTTCTCCCTGTACGAGACCTTCGGCTACCGTTGGCGCGGCATGCCGCTCACCCTCGGCCCACGTCTGCTTCGCAACACACTCGGCTGGGGTATGTGGCTGGCGTTTCTCCCAGTGGTCGAACGACTCGCAGTCCGGCTTCCGGTGCGCCGCGCATCAGATTGGCGGCGCGTGCTCGCTCATTCTACAATCGCCGCGACACTCGCCGTGGTGCACAGTCTCACAATCGCCGCGATCTATCCGCTGTTCTACTATCGGCCGTCGCTCGCGGCGTTCAGCGACGTGTTTCGCGATCGCATGGTGTCGGCATTCGTGCTCGATCTGTTCGTGTATGCCGCGATCGTCGCCGTGACGCGAGCCGCCGAGCTTCGCGCCAGGAACGCCGAGACGGAGCTGCGGCTTTTGTACGAACAGCTCCAACCGCACTTCGTCTTCAATACGCTCGCGTCGGCGATCGAGCTCGTTCACTCGGATCCGTCGCGCGCCGAGGTCGTGCTGCGTGATCTCGCGGCGCTGCTGCGCCGTTCGGTGGAATGCGCCCGCGCGCCACATACGACACTCGCCGACGAGCTGGCATTTACCGAACGCTACATCGCGATCCAGCGCGTTCGCTTCCCCTCGTTGCAGACGGAGTTGCATGCCGAACCGACGCTTCTCGAGCGGCGCGTACCGCGGCTCCTCCTTCAGCCACTCGTCGAAAACGCGATTCGCAACACCGTCGGTATGCGCGGCACAGGCCGCGTCGAAATTCGTGCGACGAGCGTCTCGGATCAGATGCGCATCATCGTGCGCGACGATGGCAACGGCCGTGCGACAAAGTCCACGTCGACCGGCATCGGGCTCGCGAACATTCGTGCACGGCTCGGGACGCTTTATCAAGATCGCCATCACATGGCGCTCGCGGCGGACGCCGACGGTGGAACGACGGTCACGATCGACATCCCAGCGGAGGTGCCCGTTGCCTGAAACGATGGCTCTGCGAGTTCTCATCGCGGACGACGAGCCGCTCGTTCGCGCTCAGCTCCGCCGGCTCCTGGGCGGTCACGACGTCGAAGTCGTTGGCGAGTGCGCCGACGGCGAGTCGGTGCTGCGAGAGACGGAGCGCCACCGGCCGGACGCGTTGCTACTGGACATTCAGATGCCACGGCTCGATGGGCTTCAGGTAGCGCGACGACTCGTGAGGGAGCCGAGGCCGTTGGTGGTATTCGTCACTGCGTACGACGAGCATGCGATCGACGCATTGCGCGCGAACGCCGTTGACTATCTGCTCAAGCCGATCGAGCCCGCCGACCTCGCGGCAGCACTCGGACGCATTCGCGAACGCGTCGCCCGATCTCGCTCGCCGATCACGCGTCTCACACTCCGCGGCCGGAGCGGGATCACGGTGCTCGACCTCGCGACCGTGGATCGCATCGTCGCCGACGGCAATTACGTCACCGCCTACGCCGCGGGCCACGCCCACAGCGTTCGGCGCACGCTCGCTTCGATCGAAGCCCAACTCGACCCACGAAGATTCGCGCGCGTCCATCGATCGGCGATCGTGAACCTCGCGAGCGTCCGCGAAGTGCAGCCATGGTTTCGCGGCGAGTATGTCGCCGTACTCACATCGGGTGCAAAAGTGCGCATCGGTGCGTCATACCGGGACGAATTCTTCGCGCGAATCGAGACAGCGGCAGGCTGAGTACGCAGCGACTTTAACGGACTTCGACGCGACAGCTTGGCGAGTTTGCACTGTACGGTACTGCAGCGCCGAGATGACGTCTCAGCGCCAACCCGAGCTCGGCGGGCGATGCGAAGCGAGACCAGTGCGCCACTTCGCGACCATCCGGCGACAGAAGCTGGAGCCCGAGCTTGGCTCGAGGCCCGACCACGAGCCGAATGCAGCGCAGGTTCCAATCGTGTGCGATGTCAGACGTCGCGCCCGTCCTCACGAGCGTCGCGTCGAGACGATCCGGGTACTGCGCGAGAGCCGTCTCGAGGAACACGACCTGGCTACGATCCTCGCCCGTGAGCACGAGGCGGAATCGTCCCGACGGCACCTGCGTCGGTGCGATGTGCAGCGGTGGAATGGGCGCGATCGTGTTGCGCCCTAGGATTGCGGAATCGCGCGTGAAAATCGGCTGCGAGACGCCGGTGTACAGACGATTGCCCGCGAGGACGTTCGTGCGCGTCCCCTTGAAGTCGGCGCTATCCATCATCACGACGGGCGCGTCGACGAGCGGAGCCCACACGAAGGTGTTGTTCTCGACGCGTATGCCGTCGAGCATGCCGCCGTCCCATGTGTGGATGTACAAGTCGCCTTGCCGCTTGGCGAGCTTGGGGCTGCGGCCGTTCGCGATGCACGTATTGCCGCGCACGACGCTGTTCGTCGTGACCAGACCGCCAGCCGCGAACACCGCCACGCAGTATCCCATCGCGTCGTGGCCGTAATTGTTCTCGACAACGTTGTCGTCGTTGGCGTAGTCGATATCGTAGACGCCGCCGTCGATACCGGGCGAGTCGATGAAGAATCCCTCATTGTCGCGTACGGTGCATCGCCGGCACGTCCACGTCCAGATCGCGTTAGGCGTGCCGATTGTCTGGACCGGTTGCAATCCCGAACGCCACGCCGCGCTGCGCTCGATCAGGCCACTTTCTACCGAGAACAGGATGATCCCATCGCCGGCGACGTCGTGCACGATGGAGTTGCGGACGGTGACGTTACGGATTCGTGTCTTTGGCCACCCTCCGCTCACGACGATCCCCGCCCACTCCGTCGTGTTGTAGGCGGACACGCCGTCGATTGTGACATCGGCCAGCTGCGCTGTGTCCGAAATGCTGACGACAACGAGACCAGTCACTTTGGATTTCGGTTCTCCGCTGACGTCATGCACAACGAGATTGCGAAGCACGAGCCCGTGCATGTCGGCCTTCGAGCCGCTGACAAATACGCCGTACGGCGAGCCACCGAAACTTTCGAGCGTCTCGATGACCCAGTGTTCCTGGTCGAGCAGCTTGATTGCCGCGTCGGCGCCCGAGGCATCGATCACCGGCAGCGCGCCGGTGCCGTACGCGCCGATCACGATCGGACGCTGAGCGTCGCCGGAGCCCTTGGGCCAGAGTTGCCCCGCGCACTGCGTCCCGCGGCGGAGAAGGATGGAATCACCGGCGGAGAACGTCGTGCCGGACACTCTGGCAAGTGACTTCCACGGCGAGGCCGCTGCGGTTCCCGCGGCACTGTCAGAGCCGGCCGTGCAATCTACGTAGTAGGTGGACGCCCTCGGTCGCCGACGCGCCGACGCGTCGGCACGACACAGGAGAGACAGCAGCGTGACACACGAAATCGTCGCAGCGATGCGCGGCATCGGCCACGAGTGTGCACGCCGCGCGACGCGGCGTCAATCGAGCGCGATTTGCCGCCCTTGGCCGAAGTGACGGGCTCACGCCGTTTCATGAGTGCGTTCGAGCGACTCGCATCCTCCCGACGACTTCATGGATACTCCTGCCACCGCCCGGATTTCCACGATCGAGTATACACCCGCCACCGCGGGCATCGCCGGCTCCGTTCGCGACGGAGCAGCGCGCACCAAGCAGTCCGCGCAGCGCCTGGAATCAGTGGATCTGTATCGCGGCATCCTCATGGTCCTCATGCTGATCGACCATACGCGCGACCTCGTGCACTTTGACGGCCTCGCCGGCCTGCACGATCCGCTGGACGTGAACAGCACCACTTGGCTCCTGTACCTCACGCGGTGGATCACGCATCTCTGCGCCCCGGGGTTCGTACTCCTGGCCGGCTTGAGCGCGGGCCTGCAGCGGCAACGAGGCACCAGCCTTCGCGCGCTCTCCAGGTTTCTGTGGACGCGCGGTCTCGCGCTCATCCTCATTGAACTGGTCGTCGTGCGCCTGGTCACGTCATTCAATGTGGATCTCAGATTCTTTGGAAATCTGCAGGTCATCTGGGCCATCGGCGTGTCGATGATTGCGCTGGCGGCACTCGTCCATCTGCCGGACGGCGTTACTCTGGCCATCGGACTGCTGATCGTCTGCGGACACAACGTGCTCGATGGCATCACGGTGCCAGTGTGGAGAGGGCCTGCTGACCCGACCCCACCGCTCTGGGACAAGCTGTGGATCATCCTTCACCAGGGTGGATTCTTTCCGCTTTATGGAACGAACGGTCCGGTGGTACGCATACACTACCCCGTCCTGCCATTTATTGGCCTCATGGCAGTTGGTTTCGTGTTTGCGAACCTTTGGAAAATGAAGTCGGAACGACGCCAGCGCGTCCTCGGACAAATGGGAGTGGCCCTCGTTGCTGCGTTCATCGCGCTCCGCCTCACGCATCTCTACGGAGACAACATTGCGTGGCACGCGCAGGACACGTTCGTGAAGACGGTTGGCAGTTTCATGAACGTCCAGAAGTATCCGCCCTCTCTGCTCTTTCTGCTCGCCACGTTGGCGCCATGTCTGCTCGCGCTCTCATTTCTGGAGGGACGCAGACTGACTGGTCCTCTGGCACGCGTGCTCATCACGTATGGACGCGTGCCGATGTTCTATTATCTGTTGCAGTGGACGTGGGCGTGGGTGTGCGGTCTTCTCATCACGTCCGCCGCGGGGC
Organism: Gemmatimonadaceae bacterium; assembly: GCA_035280125.1. GTDB lineage: Bacteria > Gemmatimonadota > Gemmatimonadetes > Gemmatimonadales > Gemmatimonadaceae > AG2. Next base: position 5,843 of record DATEGN010000168.1, read on the forward strand.
TGCCGGTGACCCCATATTTTGCGCCGCGTGCCGGGGGTTTCTATGGAGGCCCTCCCCCCATACTCGGCGGCACGCTTGCTCATGTCTACCTCTGCTGGTTTCTCGGCGTGGTCTTGCTTTACTTCCCTTGCCGGTGGTACGCAGGAGTCAAAGCCCGCCGGAAAGACCTCGTGCTGCTACGGTATTTGTAGCCGTTAGGCGACGGGGCAACGAAAACCCGAGCAAGCATTGATCGACCGCGAGCGTTGGCGAGCCATCGAGCCTCTGGTCAACGACGCGCTCGCGCTGCCTAACGCGCGAGACCGCGCCGACTGGCTGGACGCTCTGCGCGAGCGCGCGCCCGAGCTTGCGCAAGACGTCGCGGCATTGCTCGCGAAGGAAGCGGTCGCGGATGCACGCGACTTCCTCACGGCGCCGCTGGCCGCCCCCGGTGCACCGCATGGCGTCGGAGGCTACGTGTTCGAGCGTCCGCTCGGCGACGGAGGCACCAGCTCGGTGTGGCTCGCCCACCCCGTTGACGTTCCGGAGACGCGCGTCGCGGTGAAGCTGCTCGATTTCGCCCTGCGCGGATCCGTCGGCGAGGATCGCTTCCGGAGCGAGGGCGAAATGCTCGCCCGCCTTTCCCACCCATCCATCGTACGACTTCTCGAAGCGTCCGTCTCGCCCGCCGGCGAACCGTACCTGGTACTCGAGTTCGTGGAGGGAACGCCGATCGACGACTTTGCGCGTGCGCGCGCATTGACGGTTTTCGAGCGCGTCGATCTCGTCCGTCAGGTGCTCGACGCGCTGGAGCACGCCCATGCCGCTCGCATCGTCCACCGGGATCTCAAGCCGTCCAACGTGCTCGTGACAACGACCGGAAAGGTCAAGCTGCTCGACTTCGGCATTGCCAAGCTGCTCGACGACGCCGGCCGCGGCGAACGTGCGCGCCTCACCAAGCGAGCCGGCCCGCCGATGACGCCGGCCTTCGCCGCACCAGAGCAAGTCGTCGGCGACGCGATTACTGCGGCGACCGATGTCTATGCGGTTGGCGTGCTGCTCTATCTCCTCGTCACCGGTCGTCATCCCACCATGCGCGACAACCAGGGCATCGATGAGGCGTTCGATGCCCTGCTCAGCGTTGCTCCTCGTCCGGCAGGCTGTGGCGACCTCGATCCAATCCTCGCGAAATCACTGCACAAGGCGCCTCAGGATCGATATGCGAGCGCAGCCGCGCTCGCCCGAGAGCTCGATCTCTATCTAACTCGACACGGAGTCGTCGAGTAGAGATTGCTGAAGAAGCATGCGCGCTTTCCGCCAGTCGCGCTGCACGGTCTTGTCGGACACTCCGCGCAGCGCCGCAATCTCCACGAATGACAGGCCGCAGAAGAAGTGGAGGTCGACGAGTGATGCAAGCGCGGGATCGAGCGAGGCGAGTTCAGCAAGGCCATCGCTGAGACGCTCCAGTTCCGCGGCCGTCTGCTCCGCGAGCGCCGTCGGCGGCTCGTCACCCACCAACGTTATCTCGAGGTCGCGCCCGCGCTTTTGCGCGCGGCGCGAGCGCGCGTAGTCGATGACGAGCGTCCGCATGGCGCGCGATGCGTACGCGAGGAAGCGCGCGCGATCGGGAAACGCGACGCTGTCGCGGCCGGCCATGTTGAGGTAAGCCTCATGAACCAGCGTCGTCGAGCCCAGTGTGAGCGTCCGTCCCTGGCGGCGCAAATGGTGTTCGGCAAGCCGGTGCAGCTCGTGATAGAGCAACGCGAAAAGCCTTTCCGCGGCCTGAGCCTCCGCTGCGTCAGCGCGTTGCACCAGCGCCCCAAGCTCCGATTCCATTTGGGACTTCTCCGATTGTCCGCGCTCTGAAAGGTTAGTGGACTCTAATGGCTGAGCGCATCAAGAAAATTGTGCGGCATGTCTGAAACAGCAAATCGATTCCGTTTGCTCGAGTGAAGCCCTCTCTGACCAGGCGAAATGTGAGGGCTCGACTCCACACTTCGCGAGGTCGAATCATGTCCAATCCGATCCGCACACTCCCACTCTACGCTGCGCTCGTTGGTTGCGCCGTCCTTCTCGGCGCCTGCGACAACTCCGTCACGAGCCCTGCCGCTCTTCGGCCCGCTCCGCCGGAGAAGATTTTTCTTTTCGGTGGTGTCACCTGGACGCGGACCGATCTCCCATTTGCCCCCGCTGCGATCAACGGTGGCGGCGTGATCGTGGGCAGGAACGGTAATGAAGCCGTTCGTTGGCGAAACGGCGTTGTCGACACGCTCCCGCACCTCGCCGGCCTCGCCGGTCCGTACATCGCGGTCGACGTCACTCCCAATGGTCTCGTACTCGGCGGCGCGAATGGCCACATCCTTTATTGGTTCCAGGATGGCGTGCAGCAGGTATTCACCTCGTTCAATGGTGCGCTCACGTGGCTGTCCAGCGCTGACGCTTCCGCGGCGACGCCCGTCGATGTCAACAGCTGCGGAGCGATCATCGCGAGGCGCTCGACATCGCCAGCGACTGGCTCTCTCTGGAGGCGCACGAGTATCGTGGTTCAGAACACGTGTGACACGCCGCCGGTGCTGGTCACGGCTACTGCCATGTAGCGTTCATCGCACTGAGGCTCGCTGACGGTGAAACGAAAGGCGCTCGAATTCGGGCGCCTTTCGCTCATTCGACACGACACCTCTCGCTTCCCGAAGATTCCCGATGAGGCCAGATTGGGTCGCTCATTCCACAATTGGGTTCTTCGGGAAATTCCGGGAAACGCGACAGTTTGAGACCCGAGAAGTCAGAGGTGAGATCCGGCTTACTCCCTGTGGCCCGCCGGCGACGCACCCAGGGTGGCGAGCCAAGCTGCGAGAGCCGAGAGGTCAGCGGCGAGCGGCGAGATTCTGCTCCTTTCCTCTGGACACTGATGCTCGATCTCGCGGCTCACAGCTTTGCTTCTCGCTTCTCGTAGCTTGGCTCGTCCTCGTGGGTGAGATGCGCGCCCGCTACACGGAGTAGGTCGGATCCGATGGCTCACGTCTCGAGTCTCGAGCTGTCGTCTTTCTCTAAATTCCCTGATGATTCCACAATTGGAATGAGGTTCGGTGACGCGCGTCGCCCAACCACATGGTGCGCGGATGCGAAAGGGGCAGAATCATGTCTTATGTAAGGCGGTTCGTACTTTTGGTCGCGGTCCTCACCGCTTCCTGCACACGACGTGCTGCGCCGAGGCCGAACTACGATCCGCCGGCGAATCTCGTACGCACTGACTTTCCAGCGTGGGTGTACCCGCGCGGGATTCCTGACCTTCGAAGGGAAGACGGAACCCACTTCCACGTCCCCGGCAGCAAGCAGTCCTTCACCTACACGCAAATCAATGGCGGACCGGCGACGATTGACTGGTTTCCCGACCAGCATCCCACGCCGCCGGCGCCGGTGATCGAGGGCAGAGCCGGTGCGTACAACGCGTGCGGGCAGTGCCACCTTATCGACGGAAGCGGCAAGCCGGACACGGGCGATCTTCGCGCGCTCGCGGTCGCGTACATCATGCAGCAGATCGTCGACATGAAGAACGACAAGCGGCACGCGTCGATTCCGAATGCGCCGCTTGCGCTGATGGTCGCGGTCGCGAAAGGCTTGACTCTGGACGAGGCTCGTCAGGCTGCAGAGTACTTCCACTCCATCAAGCCGGTGAGGAAGCTGCGGATCGTGGAGACGGACACGGCACCCGTGACTCATCCCGCTGCTCACGCCGTGCAGCAGGTCGATCCCAGCGGCGCCACGGAGCCAATTGGAACGCGCATCATCGAAGTGCCCGAAGACTTCGAGCGCACCGAGCTGCGCGATCCGAGCTCCGGTTTTGTCGCCTACGTGCCTAACGGCAGCATCAAGAAAGGCGAGGCGCTCGCGAAGACCGGCGGCGATGGCAAAACCTTGCCATGCGCTTCATGCCACGGCGAAGGGCTGAAAGGCGTGGGCGACATGTTTCCGCACATCGCCGGTCACTCACCGACAGCAACGGCGCGCGAGCTCTACGATTTCAAGAGCGGCACGCGCGACGGGAAGAATGCGGTTGCGATGAAACCGGTGGTGATGAAGTTGACCGATGAGGATATTGTAAACCTGGCCGCGTACGTCGCCTCACTACAGCCATAGTCAGTGTGCGTGCTTGCCTAACAACATCGCCACGCGCTTCTCCATGAGCTGCTTTGCCAACGGCGAGGGTGCGTGCGCCAGATACGTCTGATACACGGCGTCCCATTGCGTGGCGGCCCGCTCGGCCGCGCGGTCCCAACGCGCGACGTCTTTGGCTTTCTGCGCGGCGAGCAGCTCCGGGATGATCGCCCGAAGCGAATCGCGATACGGCTGAACGGCCACCTGGACGTCGGGGCGACGCGCCATCCGCGGGAAGATCGAAAGCGTATCGGTCACGTCGGCGATACCGAGCCCGGCTCGCCGTACGCGTGAGTTGAACGTCGCGTCGTGCATGCGTGACGAGTCGGGCGCCGCGAGACCAGCAGCCCAAAATGGAAGGTTCGGGTTGGTGCCGGCGAATGGGCCGTCGGGTGACGGTACGAACCAGACATGGAGCATAACGAGCGTTTCGCCCGGCGGCGCCAGATCCTGGTGCTGGTGCCATGCCGGCGTGCCATCGAAGAGCGCCGGCCGCGCGGTGTCGGCTACGGGTGTGAAATAGGCGTAGGCTGCGCCGACCAGCGAATCGCGTCCGTTGATCTTCGAGAACATGAGGTTATCCGGCGCCGTGAGATCGCTCTGCTTGTCCTTCGCCATTCGGCTGTCATCCACCCAGTGCACACCCATCGTCGGGATCCAGCCGAACACGGGCTTGAACCCGGCAGTTGCCGCCGCGGTCTGGACGCCGAGGGGCTGCGTCGCTTTGGCAACCTCGGCGATCTCTCGCTGCGCCTGCGCTGACACGGGTCCCATCGCGGCGTGGTCCATTCCCGCCATGCCGTCATGTTGATGCGCAGGCGTCTGCGACCACGCCGGGACACTGGCGAACAAACAGAGGGCAACGCAACCCGCGATTCGTCGAGCGATCATGGCATCTCCATTGTGCCTAAGGATCCAATCTTCCTACGATTCGCCCGACCGAAAGGTTCTTAACGTGTGTCGGAAGCCGGTTCATCGAGGAAGCGAATCGCCGTTTCCGCGAGCGCCGGCGCATTGAAGATCGTGTAGTGCGTCAGCCCCGGCAGGATTGCAAGCCGCGACTTGGGTTGGCCCGAGCCATCCCAGCCGCCGTCGCGCTGACCGCCCCCGAGGAGGCCGAACACTTCGACCGCGTGCGTGGGCGGAAAGATGTCGGCGTCGCCGGCGACGATGAGCGTGCGTGCGCGAAGCTTGGGAACGTCCGCGGTGTAGTCGTAATCCTTCTGCATCGCGTCGCTCATCTTCTGGAGGAGACGCGGCCAATCTTCCGGTCGTGGCGCCAGCGCGCTGTACATCGCGTACATCGGCGTCTGCTTCATCTGCTCCGCGACGGCCGCGCTCATCCGACCTTGCTGCGCGAGGATCGCCGGGTAGAAGGCGCTCCGTCGGATTGGCGTCGAGACCAACACCAATCGGTCGACGACCTCGGGATGACGAAGTCCCACGACGAACGCGACTCCACCGCCAAGCGAATAGCCCATCACATCGGCTCGCCCGAGTTTGAGCTCTTGAATGAGAGCCGCGATGTCGTCACCCATCGCCTCGACGCTCAGCGGGCGATCGATATCAGCGGTTCGGCCGTGCCCCTGGAGATCGACCGCGATGACTTGTCGCCCCTTGGCGAGGGCCGTGAGGTTGCTGCCGAACATTTCGATCGCACCGAGCCCGCCGTGCAGGAGAACGAGCGGCTTTCCAGAGCCATAGATCTCGTAATACAGCTTGATACCATTGACGGTCGCATAGTGGCCGTTCGCCTTCCGCGATCCTGTCGTTAGCCCCGCCTGAGTCGCCTGCGCCTGCACGCTCGAGGCGCTAATGATCGCACCGGCCATTGCTGCGGCAACGACCACATTCGAGAGGCTCCTTCTCCCTTCATTTGAGCGCATTGTGTCGTCTCCAGTTCGTGTCCATATGGACGTCGAACGGCGATCGCGAAAATCGACGAAGAAGGGCCCTCTTTCGGGGGCCCTCTTTTCGTGCGGTCATTTTTGGGTCAGCGCTGTCGAGTCACCTTCCCGCCGCGAATTGCGCGATGACGAGTGTCCCGGTTCGCGTCAGGTGCAGGCGCCCATCTCTGAACAGCCACTGCGCATAGTCGACGCCCTTGCCACGTCTCAGCGCGCGCGGAGCGCCATAGCGCTTGATCAAGACCGCGAGCAGCGGATCGAATGCCGCCGCTGAATCGGCCTTCACATGAACCAGCGCGAGCCGGTCGTTCCGGTAGAGGTAACCGGCGTCGATCTTCATACTGCCGATGGCTTCGCCTTCCCTCGTGCACATTTGCGTTACGTCGTCCAGCTTCCTGCACTCCGTCCACGGTTCTCCAGCAGCACTGGTCTCGCCGGCACGATGCCCGTTCAGCGCGAACCGAGGCAGCGATTGCTGCGCGCGAACCTGCGGCGCGATCAACAGAATCAGCCCGGCGACCAAAAGTGAGCGCATTTGTCCCCCTCCTTCATTCAATTAGTCCTCGACTGACGACGCATGTCAGGAGGATCCGTTTCGCGCGCGGGCGGAATGTCCTAGGACGGGATGCGCGAGTTCTTTAACGGCGCTAGGTCCCAAACGACGCGTAGTCCCCAACAGCGCTGGGTGCCCTGTAGCGTGCGCCTACGTTAGGCCATGAAGCTATTCAGCATTTTCACAATCGTGACCGCACGATTGTGAAGGGGCCAGTAATCAGCCTGCGTGATCCGCTTGCCCCTGTGGTTTGAACGGAGATGCTTGATGGCCTCTTCAGCTTCAGCACGAGCGATCACCAGTCGGCTGTTGCGATCGGCGATCGTCTCGCGGCCAAGGCCCTCACCAATGTTCGCGCTCACGGATTGCGCGGCTTTGAGTAGCTGTTGTCTATGAAGAAGTCGCCGGGTTCGGTCCGAGAGCCGAGTGACATCAGCAGAGAACTGCTCCGCCGCATCCAGAACGTCGAGATTGCGGTGCTTTTTTGACATGGCGGCAAACTGCCGCACACGCCGCAGGGCGCATCATGAATTGAGTGCAACCGTGAGCATTTCTTTATTGCGCGCCGGTCGGCACTTAGCCGTCTCGCGCCGTTTGGGACTTAGCGCCGTTGGGGACTCAGCGCCGTTTGGGACTTCGCGCCGTCCGGGACTTCGCGCCGTCCGGGACTTCGCGCCGTTACGGGTTTTCCCGCCGTATGGGCCTCCAAACCTTTCAGTGAAAGCTGGTGTCCTACCTTCAGACCGTCTGAAGGAGATATATGCCTGTGCCCGACGACCGTTCCGAGCTCCTCCAAGGCACCCTGGAGATGCTCGTGCTCCGAACCCTCGCCCTGGAGTCGATGCATGGCTGGGGCATCGCGCACCGCATCTCACGCATGTCGAGCGACACCTTTCTCATCACGCAGGGCTCGCTCTATCCCGCGCTCGTGCGCATGAAGCGGCGCGGCTGGGTGAAGTCGAGCTGGCGCGTGACCGAGAACAGTCGACGCGCCCGATACTACGAGATCACCGCTGCCGGACACCGCCAGCTCGACGCCGAGCGTGCCGCGTGGTCGCGCGCGGCGGCCGCGGTCGAGAGCGTCCTTAGCCCACGTTGGACAATCGCGAGCCTTGCCATATGAGCATTCTCTCAGACATCGCCGAGCGCGTTCGCGGGCTGCTCTTTCGGTCACGCGACGAGCGCGACCTCGAGGAAGAACTTCGTACACACCTGGCAATGGAAGTCGAGTATCTCCGGCGTGCGGGCGCTTCCGAGGAACACGCACGCCGCGCGAGCGCGATCGCGCTGGGCGGCGTCGAGCGGGTGAAGGACGACGTCCGCGATGCCCGCGGTATTCGCCTGCTGCATGACGTCTGGCGTGATGTCGGTTTTGCCGTGCGCACGCTCGCCGCGAACTCCGGCTTCACGCTCGTTACCTTGGCGACGCTCGCCATCGGCATCGGTGGAACGACGGCCGTGTTCAGCGCCGTCGACGCCGTGCTGCTCCAGCCGTTGCCGTACACCGAGCCGGGCCAGCTCGTTCGTCTCTATCAGCATGGCGACAACGAGCCTAACGGTCGCGGCGTCGTGACGCCGGTGCACTTCGTCGAGGTTCGCCGTCGCATGACGGCGTTCGCGGCGACCGCCGCGCTCAATCTCTACTCCGAGAGTGGCGCCGACATCGGTTCGGGCGATCAGGTGCGACGCATCCGGACGATTGCGACGACCGTGGACTACTTCGACGTCCTGCGCGTTCACCCGGAGGTGGGTCGGGGATTCACACCCGACGAAGAGATCGGTGCCGATGTCGCGATCATCAGCCACGACCTCTGGCGCGAGCGGCTTGGCGGCGACCGCAACGCGGTCGGTCGCACCCTGACGATGAACGGACGTCCGGTCACGATCATCGGCATCATGCCGGCAGGATTCCGTGATCCGCTCGTCGGCGCCGTTGACGCGCTCGTCCCGCTCGATCTCCGTCCGGCGCTCGATCCGAGCAACGCGGACAATCATTATCTCACCGTGCTCGCGCGGCTGCGCCCCGGAACCATGATCCAGCGCGCGCAGGCGGAGCTCGACGCGGTTGGCCTCGCCATCGCCGAGAAGTACCCCGACGCGAAGCACTCACGCGAGAGCATCTATTCGCTCAAGGAAGATATCGTCGGGCCTTCGAGCCGTGCCCTGACGCTCATGCTGAGCGCGGTGTTCCTCGTGCTCATTCTCGTGTGCGTGAACGTGGCCAACCTGATGCTCGTGCGCGGCTCCGATCGCGCGCACGAGCTCGCGATCCGCGTCGCGTTAGGCGCCGAGCGTTGGCGTCTGGTTCGGCAGATGCTCATCGAGAGCGTGACGTTGGCGGTCGTCGGCGCGGTTGCCGGGCTGGTTGTCGCGCGACTCGCGATGTCGGCAATTGTTGCGCTGGGCGCCGATACGATTCCGCGACTCAGCTCACTCACCTTGAACCCCCGGCTGCTGGTGTTTTCGTTTGTCGTCGCGACGATCAGCGCGGTCGGCTTCGGGCTCGCTCCGGCAATCCGCGCGTCTCGTACGCAGCCGACCGACGCGCTGCGCGATCACAGCCGCGGCGCCACAGGCGGCGCCCGGAACTTGAGACTACGTGAATGGCTCGTCGTGTCGCAGGTCGCGCTGGCGTTCATGTTGCTCGTCGGCGCGGGTCTGTTGATCTCGAGTCTCGATCGGCTCCAGCACGTCGACCTCGGCGTCAACACCGCGAACGTGCTGACGTTCGACCTGCACCTGCCCGACGCTCGCTACGACTCGACGGCACGCGGGCTCACGTATGAGCGTGCCGCGCGAACGCTCGAGGCGCTGCCCGGCGTGCGCGCCGCCGGTGGCGTGTCGAAGCTTCCGGCGACGGGACAGTTCAACAGCTGGGGCGCTCGTCCGCTGAGCGGACCGCTTACGGGCGACGAGAAGCACTGGGTGAGCGACGAGAATCGCGTCGTTTCGGGCGACTACTTCCGTGCAGTCGGGATCCCGATCGTGCGCGGTCGCGCCTTCGACGATCGCGATGTGCCCGGCGCATCGCCGAGCATGATCATCACACGGTCGCTCGCGGGCAAGCTCTTTCCCGGTGTCGATCCGATCGGTCAGAGCCTAACGACTGGCGGCCGGCGCGGCACGGTCGTCGGCATCGCGGGCGAAACCGCGGTCACGAACGAGGGCGCGCCGGGCATGTTCGTCTATCACCCGCATCGGCAATTCGCGGGCGATCGCAACTGGGCGCTCACGCAGGTCGTGGCGCTCAACGGATCGGCCGGTTTGGGCGGCCCGATCCTGCGGTCGGTGCGTAGTGCAATTGAAGCGATCGATCCACTGCTCGTCATGTATCGGCCGACAACCCTGGACGAAGCCGTTGGCCGCGGCGCGGCTCAGCGCGTGTTCACGTTGCGGATTCTCGGCGCGTTCGCCGTCGTTGCGCTGATACTCGCGGCGCTCGGCTTGTTCGGTGTGTTGTCTTACGGCGTTCGCCTGCGCGGCCGTGAATTCGGTATTCGCATGGCGCTCGGCGCGCAGCGGTCGAGCATTCGCGTGATGGTGCTTCGCCAGGGATTGATCGTGAGCGGCATCGGGGTCGCGATCGGCGTCGCATTCGCCGCCGGACTCTCACGCTTCATGCGGTCGATGCTGTTCGAGGTGAGCCCGCTCAACCCGATCGTCTTCAGCGCCGCGGTAGGATTCATGATCGTCATCGCGGCGATGTCGGCGTATCTCCCGGCACATCGTGCGACGTCAACGGATCCACGGAGCGCACTTCAGTGAAGGACTCCGCTTTTGTGTGTTATCTACTGCCGTTCAGCCTTGCGTCGCTCCATCTCGATCTGCCCACGGAGAATGGAACACCAGTCCTTGTGCTCGGCCACGGGCATGCCGCATTCGACGCAGATACGCACGCGCTGCATGGGCACTGGGGTATTCGATGAGAAGAGCCGCTTGAGAAACGACATTCGGGTCTCCAGGTGCAGTGACAAGACGTTGTCCCTACGCAACGAGCCGCGCCCGGGTTACACCCGTCCGCATTGGTTAGATGAACCGATCAGGCGAAGGGTTGGTAAATAGCGACGCCAGCCACGAGCGGCAGGCTACGAGAGCGCCTTCGCGAACAACGCAAACAACGTCTCGTCGTGCCGTTTCGCCGCTTTCGGGTCGTACGTCGGCGTGTCGGGTGGCACGAAGCCATGGCGCGCATCGTACTGCTCGATTGTGGGTGACGCCACCACTGCTCGACGCAATCGGCGCGACGATTTCCGCCAGGATCAAGCATCTCGTGGGCGTGACGGCGGCCGTGCGACTCGTCGCCGCCGGCTCAATGGAGCGATCGCTCGGCAAAGCAAAGCGCGTGATCGATCTACGGAAAGCCTAACGGCGTCGCGTCCTGTTGCGATCTTTCCGTTGCACGAGGGATTCGCTTCACACCTGCCACCGGTATCTAGTGCGCGGGCTCAACCCGGCGTATCCTATCGTCAGCCCCTAGGAGCGACCCTCGTTGAGCACACTGAGAGAGATCATCGTGACGACCAAACGCCTGACCAGTACGTTCGCGCTCTCCATCCTGTTGATCGGCGTCCCCTCGCTTGCGCTCTCCCAAACTGACACCGCCGCAATGGCCGGCATGGACATGGGTCACGAGATCGTGATCCCGAAAGGCGCTCTGTATACAAAGGCCGACGTCGAGTTCATGCAGGGAATGATCGCGCACCACTCGCAGGCGATCGTCATGTCGCGTATGGCCGAGTCGCACGGCGCCAATCCGCAAGTGCTGAAGCTCTCGAACAAAATTGATCAGTCGCAGGTGCCGGAGATTCGCATCATGCAGAACTGGCTCACGCGCAACAAGCAGTTCGCGCCCGACACGTCGTCATGGCATAACGTGACGATGCCGGGCATGCTGACGTCCGCCCAGTTCAAAGACCTCGACGCGGCCAGGGGCAACGCCTTCGACCGCTTGTACCTGCGCCTGATGATCCAGCACCATGCGGGCGCGCTGAAGATGGTTGATGATTTGTTCAACGCATCGCTCGCCGGCCAGGAAGTCGACGTGAACGTGTTCGCGAACGACGTCGTCACGGCGCAAACTACCGAGATCGGCATCATGCAGCGATTGTTCACGCAGCTCCCGGCGAAGTGACTCAGCGTCGCCGCTGCCCGCCCCCACCAGAAACCGGAGTCTTCCCGATGCGCAGTCCACGCAGGCTGATAGGCCTCATCGCGACCCTGTTCGCTTCGCTCGCGCCGGCGCTCTTGTCGGCGCAGACCTATCCGACCGCCGCCGATCCACGGAGCAACCTCAAACCCGGCCGGTTTGACGCCGGA
>DATEGN010000169.1:0-9554 GCA_035280125.1 Gemmatimonadaceae bacterium
CGTGGATCGTGCAGGATCGCCCGCGCGATCGAGATCCGCTGACGCTCGCCACCGGAGAGCGTGTGTCCGCGCTCACCGACCACCGTGTCATAACCCTGCCCGAGCTTACAAATAAAGTCGTGTGCGTTCGCCGCCTTCGCCGCCGCGATCACCGCGCCCAGCGACGCGCTTGGCAAGCCATATCGGATATTCTCGAGCACCGTCCCGTGAAACAGATACGGATCCTGCAGCACAATGCCGATCTGTTCGCGGTAATGGCCGGTGTCGATCGTCCGTAAGTCCACGCCGTCGACGCGCACAGCACCGCCGGTCGCGTCGTAGAAACGCGCGACAAGACTCACGACTGTCGACTTACCACCACCCGACTGGCCCACGAGCCCGATCAGCTCACCTGGTTCGACGACGAAGTTCACGCCGCGGAGAATCTGCCGCACGCCATCGTAGGCGAACGTCACGTTCTCGAACTCGACTCGCCCACGCACGGGTACGAGACGCACCGGGTTCGTCACATCTCGCACCTCCGGCTCGCTATCGAGTACTTCGAAGACTCGATGCGCGGATGAAGTTGCTCGATTGATGGTTCGTACCATCTGTCCGATCACTTCGATTGGCGCGACGAACATCGTCGTGTAGAGCAAGAATGAAACAAATACGCCGGCCGACAATGGATGCCCGATGCCTAACAATCGTGGTACCGCGAACACCCAAACGAGCACGGTCGTGGTGTGCACCGCGAACATCAGCATCGGCCAGAACGTCGTCCACATGCGGTGGATCTGGTTGAATTCGTCCGTAACGGCGTCGTTGCGGTCCACGAACCGGCCGATCTCGCGCGTCTCCTGATTGAACGCCTTTACGACTCGGATTCCGGGGATCGTATCTCCCAACACATCCGTCAACCGCGACCACTTCCGCCATGCGCGGATGAAGCGCGCATTGAGTGATTCGCCGTGCCAGTAGATCAGCCAGCAGAAGAGCGGAACCGGAAGCGTCATCACCAGACCGAGCCTCCAGTCCAATGTGAGGAGAACCATTCCCAGTCCGAGGAGCATCACGACCGATAGTGACACGTCCACGACGCCGAAAGCGATGAACTCCCAGAGTCGATCGGTGTCCGCGGTGACGCGCGTGATCAGGCTGCCCGTCTTCTTGCGTGAGAAGAAGGAGAGACTGAGGCGTTGAATGTGCGAGTACAGCTCGGAGCGCAGATCGCGTGCGACCCACTCGCCAAGGACCGACATCCGACGCAGCCGAGTGTGCGCCGCGCCCTGACGCACGATGTACAGCGCCGCCATCGCGGCGACCGCGAGCCAGGCCAAGTGCATCGCTCGCGCGTGCGCGAGCGTGCCGGCTTGCGCGGGCCTAACGACTTGGTCGAGCAGGAATCCCGCGAGGTACGGTGGGACGAGGCTCGCGAGCGTGACGAGAGCGGCCGCTCCCAAACCGATGGCAAGCTGTCGCCGGTATGCCGTGAGATACCCGAGTAGACGAAGGATCACCGCCGATTCGCGACCGGCCACGAGCGCCTGCGCGTCGCGCACCGGACGTGCGACGGCATCCGCATAGACGCGGTCGGCGTCCTCGGCCGGGGGTGTCACCACGCGACCCGCGATCGACTCCTCGAGCACGAAGCGAACGTTCTCGAACGCACCGCGTTGGCGCTGTGTGTAGCGCACCATCGCCAATGGCTGCTCGTTCGACTCGCCGAGGAGCAGGAGCGTATTCGCGCTCAGGCCGGGCGAGAGCTGCACGGCACGGATACGGCCGCGCTCGATGGACCGAATGTCCCATCCACCGCTCACGTCCTGTCGCGCGACCGCGATGTGCCGGCTGCCTAACGCGAGCCAGGTCTGCCCGAGCGCCAATCCTTCGTCGAGGTCGGCGAGGGCATAGAGCCGGATCGGCTCCGCGTCCCACGCCAGCTCGATGCGAGCGCGCAACTCGTTCGGGAGCTGTGCCGGCTGGCGTATGTAACGACTGATGATTTCTCGATTCATTGTCGTGATCCACTGAAGGGTGCTGATGGTCAGCAAAAAGGCCTTTCGGGTCTGCCGAAGCACCCGAAAGGCCGGATCACGACATCGAATCCTGCGCTCCTAGGGTGCTCGACCTCTGGCTTCGGCGTCGTAAACGCCGGAAATCCGCGTCCCCGGGCACACTTCGCCCGAGCGCGTCCACGCGGGCGGCGTGACGCGGCGGATAGTGGAGGTGAAAGTGAAGCGCTGTATCATGGTCCGGATTCGGGCCTTCAGTTGGTCGAAGGGTGAAAGGAAATAATAAGAAAGGTCCGGGCAGCTTCGCAAGGCATTGCTCGTGGTTGGCGGTTGGTGGTTGTGGTTGGTTGCCTCGTTGTTGGCACTTGGTTGCCAAGTCAACAACCACCAACAAAGAACAACCAACCGCCGGCTGTCCACCTGCAACGGGCACCATCGCATTTCGCGAGTCTTGCGCTACTTAGCACTGACTAGCAACTTCGCCCGCGGTCCCCGCGGCAATGACGTCGGCTCAGCCGGCGCAGCCGCTTCTGAATCCCTATAGCCCCGGTTGCTGCCGCATGACAGGTCGTCCCGCGGAGTCGTCCGGTATCAAGTGCGGCCGTTGCGGCGAGCCTCTCAGGCCCGGCGACCGGTTTTGCGCTTTTTGCGGAACTGCCGCCCCCGTCGCTGGTTGTGAACGCTGCGGCGCCCCCCTCGGCGCCGCCGATCGGTTCTGCCCTCGCTGTGGTACCGGCACCCGCGCCGGCACAGAGAGCGGCATCGTCGCCGCCAACCAGGCCGCGGGCGATGAAGGAAATCCGTGGATTCAGGTCGCGGGCCGACTCCGCTCCGCCACGGCGGGAGAGTTCGAGATCCTTCGCGAGCTCGGTCGCGGTGGAATGGCGGCCGTGTACCTCGCGCACGAGGTCGCGCTCAATCGTAAAGTGGCGATCAAGGTGATGTCGCCCGCCCTGCTGACAGGCGAGGGCATGGTGCGCCGTTTCCGCCAGGAAGCGGTAACGGTGGCCAACATGAGCCATCCACACATCATCACGATTCACGCGGTTCGGCAGATCGACGACCTGCATTTCTTCGTCATGAAGTTCGTCGAGGGCCGTTCGCTCGAGCACATCATCCGCTCTGCCGGTGCGCTGCCGATCCGCACGGTACGCGGCCTTCTTTGGATGGTTGGAAATGCGCTGGCGTATGCTCACCGCCGCGGAGTGGTCCATCGTGACGTAAAGCCGGCGAACATCCTTATCGATGAGGACGGCAACGCCGTCGTGACGGATTTCGGTATCGCCAAGCTGGTCGTCCGCGAGAACACGAGCATTCCCCGTGCGTCGCGCGGTGGCGAGACGCAAACCGGCGTGATCGTCGGGACGCCGACGTACATGAGCCCGGAGCAGTGTTTGGCGCGTCCGGTTTCCGCGGCGTCGGACCAGTACTCGTTGGGTCTGGTCGCGTACGAGCTGCTCACCGGTCGTCCGCCCTTCAGCGGCTCGCCCTTTGTCGTTATGCACGCGCACACGGAGCGCGCCGCGCCGTCGATTCGAGAGCTGCGGCCCGATTGCGAGCCGGAGCTCGACGCCGCGATTCAGCGCATGCTGGCGAAGGATCCGCAGCAGCGCTGGCCGTCCGTTCAGCACGCGCTGGCCGCATTGAATGCAGCACCGCTGGGAGACGCCGATCCCGATCGCGTCGCTCTGGCACAACTGTCGATGCCTGCTCCGTTCCGGCGGTCGGATGAGGTGCTTCGCCCTGGGGCCAGCACGACTCCCGAGCCGACAGCCGGCGCGAAGGCGCCGGGCGATGTGAAGCCCTACGTCGCGGCCGTCGAGATCTTCGCGCCACCCAGCATCGTCGAGGTCGGCGACACCTTCACACTGAGCGGCTCACCGCGCAATCCATCAGGTGACACTGTACCTGGCGTGCGCCTGCGCTGGTCCTCGAGCAACGAGCAAGTCGCGACTGTAGACGAAACACGTGGCACCGTGCAGGCGATCAGCGCCGGCGAAGTCGAGATCTCCGCGAGCGTCGGCGGGGTGCGTAACGATGTCCGCATGACTGTGGTGCCCAAGCGCGTCGCGATGATCAGCGTTTCGTTACCCCCTGGTGTCATGCGCGCCGGCGACCGAGTGCAGCTTGTCGCGACGCCAGAAGACAAGCGCCACGAGCAAGTGCATACCGCCGTGCATTGGGCGAGCGCGGACGAATCCATTGCCGTTGTGTCGCAGGACGGCGTCGTATCGGCAAAGTCGCCTGGGGAGGTGCTGGTCTGGGCCGAATCACAGGGCGTTCGCGCGATGGCGCGGATCGAGGTGTCGCCGGCGCCGGTGGTGACAGTCAATCCGCATGTGCCCTCCATCCTCGAGGTTGGCGAATCCGCCGAACTCTCGGCGAAAACGCTCGATGCGGCGGGCCACGAGCTCCCAGATCGTCCGGTGCGCTGGAGCTCGAGTGATTCATCCATTGCGGAGATCATCGGCGATCGCGTGGTTCGTGCGAAAAGCGCGGGAGTTGCACGTCTCACCTGCAACTCCGAGGGCAAGCTGGCGACGGCAGAAGTCGCAATCGTCCTGCCTGTTGTTGCGAAAATATTGATCGAGCCGCCGCGGACGCGAGTCGATCTCGGCCTGCCTGTGCCGCTTCACGCCGAAGTCGTGAGCGCGCGCGGCGTGCGCATCGATCGCCCAGTACACTGGAAGGCGGAGCCGGCGAATATTGCCTCCGTGGACGCGAAGGGCGTCGTCCTTCCGCTCAGAGAGGGGAGAGCGACGATTACCGCATCCATCGACGGCATCGAAGCTTCGGTGCGGCTCGAGGTCAATCCGCCACCGGAGCTGGCTTTCCCGTTAGGCGACGTGTCGGCCACGCAGGTAATCGAGCTCGAGGAAGCGCGACGTCTCCTTGCGCAAAGCGATCCGCGCACACCCATTGCCAGCCTGAGCCAGACCGCCGAGCCCTCGTTGGAGGACTCTGTTGCGGTGCCCGTCGCTAATCTCGGGGACCTCGCAGCATCCTCGGAGCTGGCGAACTCCGATAGCTTCGCGTCGACTGATACCACGAATGAGATTGGTGCGGACGAAGCCGCGTCTCCACCGAATGCAATCGAACCGTGGCAGTCGGTGAGTGCACCGACATACATGGACCTCGCGGGCGCCAACCGCTTTGCATTCATCGAGCGCATCGGCAAGAAGCGACTCGTGGGTGCCGGTGCGGGTGCGCTGGTGTTATTGCTCATCATCTGGGGTGTCGCGTCACGTAAGAGCACGCCAGAGCAGCAAGTCGTGGCCACGACTAGCGGAGCGCTAGCGGATAGCTCAGCGCAGACGCGTCCAGATAGTGCGCAGACGCCGGTCGACCCACAGACCACAGCTGCAGCACCGGCATCGGACACGGCGGCGGCAGCTGTAGCGAAGCTGACCATTACGGCACTCAAGCCTTTGCGCGTCGGGGACACCGCCGTGCTGCGCGCCAAGCTGGGCGGCGATCCAAAGGCGCAACTCGGTACCGTGACATGGTCATCGAGCGCGCCCAAGATCGCCCGGATCGATCAGCGCACGGGACGCGTCATCGCAATGAAGGAGGGTTCGGCGACTATCACCGGCAGTGCGAACGGCGCGACAGCGACCGTACAGCTACGAGTAGTCGCTGCCGGAAATGTCGTCCTCGCCGGCAAGGTCGCAGTGGCTCAGATCCTTGTTTCCGACGTCAGAGTCCCTGTTCATCCAGGTGACACGATCCGCATCACCGCAGCGCCGCTCGACGCAAAGGGCGCCTCGCTGCTCGACCGCAAAGTCGCCTGGCAATCGACACACCCGGATATCGCAACGGTCGACGCTTACGGTCTCGTGACAGCAAAAGCCGTTGGCAGTACCGAGATCGTGGCGTCGAGCGAGCAGGAAGCGGCGCGCGTGCCAGTGACGGTGACCGCGAAGACCGTGACGTTCGCCGACCCAGTGGCGGCGCTCCGCAGCGGCGCCGAGCGATTGTTCACGGCAATCACCGGTCACGACGTGCGCCAGCTCGCCGCCCTGATGGCCGTCGACTCTCCAGACGATCAGAAGAACCTCGATTGGCTCGTCGAAAAGGCGCGTTCGAGCGAAGCAAACCTACGCCCCACGCGTCCTGCGCAGGCTGGCAAAGTCAACACCCGCGACGCCGAGGCCACCCAGGACTTTGTTTTCACTCTGGGCTGGACGGCGCCTAACGGCCAAGCGCACGAGGAGAAGTACAAGTTCCGGGCACGCTCGACGCGAGGAGAAGCCGGGTGGAGCGCCGCGACGGTGCGAGCCCTCGACAAGCTGGAGTAAGGGCAGCCGGGCCGAGAAAGCGAGGTCGTTCCCGGGACAACCCGGGAACCATCCTCGCCGTTCCGCGATTTGTCATGGTCTCTCCCGACAGAGGAGAGGGGGATGCGCACCTCCCGCACGGTGCGCAGTCGTTACGCGGAGCGAGGCCATGTTGATGCGAGTGAGCAGTCGCATTGCCGTCGGCGCCATGCTGGTCATCGTCGCCGGCTGTGCAAAGGATCCGGCATCGTCACCCACGGAAGTCATCAAGGTGCCGATCTATGAGCGGACAGTTGATGATGCGGGTGTGAACGGCGGCGCGATCCACGAAGCGCACGTGAATCTCCGGGGCGAGAACGAGGTTCCCGCACGCGAGACAGCGGCGAAAGGCGAAGCGACGTTCGTTGTTTCGCAAGACGGTCAGTCCGTGCACTACATCCTTACCGTGTCACAAATTGATAACCCGTTCATGGCACACATCCACATGGCCGCGGCGGGCGTCAACGGACCGATCGTGCAGTGGCTCTTCCCTTCCACCGCCGTCGCCCCTGGCCCACTCGGGAGCGGCCTAACGAATGGCATGATTGCGAAGGGCGACTTCACTGCCGCGACCTTTGTCGGCCCGCTGGCCGGCAAGACGATGGCTGATCTGCTCAACGCCATTCGCGCCGGCAACGCGTACGTGAACGTTCACACCTCCTCGGGCGTGCCTGGAGACACTCCGCATCCAGGCAACTTCCCTGGAGGAGAAATCCGAGAGCAGCTGCCCTGAAGAAGGATCGAGTGGCTAAAGGAGTGGGGGCTAGGTATTCACCCTAGCCCCCATTTTCTAGCTCCTTGTCAGGCCGTCGCGCTTTCGTCCGATGGTTCGATCAGCTGAGCCTTCCACGGGCTCCGCACATTTTTCACTCTTCGCAGCGACAACCCGAGCGCCACCTGCGCTCCGCCCAACGAGGCGGCGTAAGTCACGCCGGCGTGCAGCACTAGATCCGGGCGCGACGGGTGGATCATGACGAAGAGGAATGCGATGGCGAGTTGGAGCGCACCGCATTGACCCAGGACGCCGCCAGACCGGCCGCGGCTTGGGAATGACGCGCCAACGAGGACGATTGCCATGCCGCTCGCGACGAGCCAGACGAGCGCCGCGATTCGCATCCATTCGGGTGGCATGACGATCATCGAGAGCGTGAGCGCGCCGAAGCTCAAGCCCAGTAATCCGAGCGCGCCAATCTTTCGGGCGCTGCTGGTCGATTCGCGCCTGATCGCAGCGGCGACAAAAAGGTCGGCCAGAGCGAACAGCAGACAAATAATGGCGATGTCGACCAGGGTGACGATGAGCGCGAGGTCCGGCCAGAGGAGGCCGCACGCAGCGAGAATGACGATGCCAAGGCCTCGCATGCAGAGCGTCTGCGGAATCGAGCGCCAGGCGTCGTGCCGAGTTAACGGGCGAAAGCGCATACATACTGCCTATGGAAGCTGTCCGAAGCTGAACGTCGCGGCCGCTTCGCCATTACCCGGACGATTCACCCGATTACGGGTTACGGACCGGAGAAATACTCAGGACAAGGGAGGGAGAACTTGGAACGCGGGACGGGAGGTGCTCCCCGTTTCCGGTCCGCCGGTCCCGGTCCCCTTCCAACACATCCCCCCGCGCGTACGTTCTCCACTCGATGAGATGAAACGGGAGGCTTAATGAAGACCATGCATCGGTTGGCTGGTGTCGCGAGCCTTGTCGCTGCCGCCGCCGGAGCTGCCTGCAGTAGCGCCGTGCGATCAGCGCAAACGAGCGTCCAGAGTGGTGCGCCGGCCCACCCCATGACGCCAGCTGAACAGGCACGCGCCGATAGTGGCCGAATGCCTTTCACCGCCGCTGACGTCCACTTCATGTCGGGCATGATTCACCATCACTCACAGGCCATCGTGATGGCTGGCTGGGCTCAGACCCACAACGCTCGTCCTGACGTGAAGGTCCTCGCGCAACGCATCGACGTCGCGCAACGTGACGAGATCGCGTTCATGCAGCGGTGGCTCCGCGAGCGGCATCAAGAGGTCCCCGACCCGCTCGAGCATTACGCCATGGGCCACGACATGGCCGACATGAAGATGGAGATGATGCCGGGAATGCTCACGCCCGAGCAGATGAAACAGCTCGACGCCGCAGGCGGACCCGAGTTCGACCGTCTCTTTCTCACGTTCATGATCCAGCACCACCAGGGCGCAATCACGATGGTGGACCAGCTTTTCGCGAGCCCAGGCGCAGGCCAGGAGCTCTACGTTTTCCGATTTGCTTCGGACGTGAATGCCGATCAGAACACCGAGATCGATCGCATGCGCCTCATGCTGGGCGCGAACGCCAAATAAACGTCTAACGACTCACTGCCAGGTCGACCATGACATCGAAATCGCGGCTCGTTTCTCTCTCGTTTGGCATTCTCGCGATCGCGGCGTGCGCCCGATCCACCTCGATGAACGGCGTGTCGCTCTCCGGCGCGCCGAACATGTCGCGGACACCTCCCTCCCCTGATTCGCGCATCGGTCTCAAGGCCGGCTGGTTCGACGCTGGTCAAGCCATGTGGAACATGCGCGCGGTGTCGATGACGCGACCGTCGAAGGACTTCATCAATGCGAGCACGCCCGGCGATCGGCGCCTGGTCAACTCCGACCTCGCGTTCATGGGCAATTACGTGTTCCAGGGCAACTACAGCGGCTGGCAGATGTGGGACATCTCGAATCCCGCGAAGCCGGTCCTCGAGACGGCATACGTCTGCCCCGGATCGCAGAGCGACGTCTCGGCGTATCGCAACTTGCTTTTCGTCTCTGCCGAGGCGACGAACGGACGAGTCGACTGTGGAATGCAGGGCTTCCCGATGGGCGATACGGTCAGCGCTGAACGGGCGCGCGGCATACGCGTCATCGACATGGCCGATCCCAAGCATCCGAAATACCTCGCCACCGTGCAGACCTGTCGCGGTTCGCACACGCACACGGTGGTCACAGACCCGAAGGACGCGGACAACGTCTACATCTATGTGTCCGGATCTGCTCCAGTGCGCTCGCCTAACGAGCTCGCGGGCTGTTCGGGCGCCTTGCCGGACGAAGATGCGAATAGCGCGTTATTCCGGATCGAAGTGATTCAGGTGCCGCTTGCGCATCCGGATCAAGCGCACATCGTCAGCTCGCCCCGCATCTTCGACAATCTTGCCGCGCCCGCAAAGCATGCGGAGATGCCCGCCGATATCGCCGCCCGTGATTCCGCGCGCGCCGCGGCGGCGAGAAACAATCC
>DATEGN010000170.1:0-2252 GCA_035280125.1 Gemmatimonadaceae bacterium
GTTCGGCTATTTGCTTACCTGCGCCGCACCACCGAATCCCTCTTGACTAGAACTATATATGGTAGAGGCACGAAGATTCGTTGCTGCGAATTGCGGTGGTCACTCCAGCGCTCCTTCGATCGCCTGCCTCCCTTTCGAACGCGACGCAACCTCCCGTAACAATCTACGGGCGTACGCCAACGGCGACGCGCGGCTAACGGATGATGACGGTCGTTCCCCTCGCGTTCACGCCCCGTCGGGCGACCCGCTCACCACTTCCGCTCGCAGTTACGCGCGCTCCCCTCACCGTCACGCGCGGTCCCCTCATCGTTCCGCTAAGTCCTCCGGCACTAACGGGCGTTCCGCACAATTCACGATCGGTGAGGCGACACGGAACGATGGTGAGGCGACTTGAAAGTTGTTCCGCTTGATATAAAAACGGCTTCCGCGCGAACGGAAACCTGCGCTGCTCGCGCTCGAAGCGGTTCCGCTGGCACGGAGAGTCCTTCGCCTCGAGCAGAGGCGTTGGTCCGCTGCAATGTTTGGTCGTGCCGCTCGCTAGGTAACGCCTTCCCTGCTCCGCTCACGCCGATGTCGGACACATCGCACGCGAGCTGCTGACCGCGCACCGCCGTCCGTTCACATAATCTCGCGATCGACGACCGATTCGCAGCCGTCCGGCGACCATGCGCGCCTGATACTTCATCGCACCGCTCGCGCCGACGAGACGAACGCGCTGTCCGGGCACGGTATCTCGCCTTCCGCGACTTGTCACGGCCCGTCCGCTCACACATGCAACTCGTCCGACGACACCGCGACGAGGTCCGCCAACAGTTACGCCGATACCGGTGACGGCTCCGCCTTCCTCGCTGACCGTGACGTTGGTACCGATCACTCCTCTCGAGGATCCGCCGATGATTCGAACTCTTTCACGAAGCGCGACGCCGCCACCGCTTATCGTACCGCTCCCGACGCGAACAATACAATCGCCTTCTGCAGCAGATCGATTGCCATCGGCCACCGCAACGGACACGCGCGGCGACCTCCATTCCTCACGCGTCACTCAACGCTGAATATCTTCCAGTTTCCCGAGTGAGCGATGAGTTCCGGCACCCTCGCCCGTCATATTTCCAGTCGACAATATGAGAGGGCAAATGGCAGAAGTAGAAACAAGGCCGCTGGGGCCGAGGGACGCAGTGGACGACACCCGCGAGACAACCACGGACGAGTCGGCGTTCGCCGAGCTCACGCGACGCTACCGTCGCGAGCTGCATGTCCACTGCTATCGAATGCTCGCGTCCTTCGAGGATGCCGAGGACCTGGTGCAGGAAACCTTCCTGCGCGCCTGGCAGAAGCGCGACACCTATCAAGGGCGCGCGCCATTTCGCGCCTGGCTCTACCGCATCGCGACGAACGCGTGCCTCGACTTTCTCGCGCGCCACGAGCGCCGCGTCATCGAGCTGAGCGCACTGGCGCCATCGGGACAGGATCTCAAGCTCCCACACGTCGAATGGCTGCAACCGTATCCCGATGGGCTGCTCGGTGCGACGACAGGCGACGCCGATGCGGATGCGCTCGTGATCCGGCGCGAGACGATCGAGCTCGCCTTCCTCGTGACGCTGCAATGTCTGCCGCCGAAACAGCGCGCGGTGCTCATCCTGCGCGACGTGCTCGATTGGTCCGCCGAGGAGGCCGCGAGTCTGCTCGAGTCGAGCGTAGCGTCGGTGAACGCGGCACTCCAGCGCGCGCGGGGCGCGATACGGCGCCGGCAGCCTACACGCGATGAGGCGGTGGCGCCGGCCGAGGTCAGCGACGCGGAGATGTTGCTCGTGAGGCAGTACGTGGACGCGGCCGAGCGCTTCGACACCGAGGCGCTCACGCGGCTGCTGCGCGACGATGCGCGCTTCAGCATGCCGCCGGCGCCCTTCGTGAGTGTCGGCAACAGCACCACCGTGAAGGCGTGGGTGGAGGGTGGCTTCGGCCAGCCGCCGTACGACGACTTCAAGTGCGTGGTGACGTCGGCGAACCGAATGCCGGCGGTCGCCAATTACCTGAGGAAGCCCGGCGATGCGTATTACCGGGCGTTCATGATCGACGTCCTGCGAATCGAAAGTGGCGGCGTCGCCGAGGTAACGTCGTTCGACCTGCCGCCATTTCTCGACGCGTTCAACCTGCCTGAAGTGCTGTCAGGCGCGAGGTGAGGACGCTATGCTCAGACGCGATTTCGTGAAGAGTGCCACCGCCTCCGCAGTGCTCACTGCGATTCGTCCCGT
>DATEGN010000171.1:0-6663 GCA_035280125.1 Gemmatimonadaceae bacterium
CCTGTACCGATCGAATGCACGCTTGTGCCGATGCAATGCACGCCTGTACCGATCGAATGCACGCTTGTGCCGATCGAATGCACGCTTGTGCCGATCGAATGCACACCTGTGCCGATCGAATGCACGCCTATACCGATCGAATGCACGCCTGTACCGATGGAATGCACACCTGTGCCGATCGAATGCACAGGAGTTCCGCACGAGTGCACCCGCGTACCGGGTCGATGTCTCCTCGTGCCGACCAGAGGAATCGGCGCGCCGACGAAGCATCTCGCGCGACCGGCGATGCGCAACCTTCGACCGGCGAACGTTACAGCTGTGCCGATGCCAGGTCAGGATGTGCCGCTCATGGGTAGCCGTGTGCGACCATGATGTCGGTTAGTACCGCTGATACGTAGTGCGATACGGCGAGGATCTCAGTCAGTACCGCCGATGAATCACGCGATACCGCGATCGTGTCACTCAGTACCGCTCACCTGTCACGCCGCGCCGAGGGCACATCACGCAGCGCAGGTCACTATCACCACCGTACCGCTTAGCGGTCACCCCGTGACGCTCGATCGTATCTGTGCTCCGGCGACTGATCACGTGTAACCGATCACGTGTCAGCTTCTACGGATTAGCAGTCACTCTCGACCGCTCAGGTGTACCGGATATCCGATGATGGTGATCACGTTACGGCAAGCCGCGGCCCGCCGCTGAATAACGCAACCAATTCACCGGCGGCGTGTTATCAGAGCCCAATCGACGCTCGCTCGCTGCCGGGCGCCGCGCGATCTCTCTCGAAGATACGGCGGGGACTGGCGCGAATCGGCACCGACGGCCTTTTTGTCTTTCTAAGCTTTCCGGACACAACACGAGATCTGTCGAGTCGCGAGTCTCTCATGACGCTACGAACCCATCTCTTTCTTCTGAGTTTCCTCGCCACCACGGCGCTGCATGCTCAATTGGCGCTCATTCCGAAGCCACGCGAGATCACCGCGCTGGGCACGACTGGGCTTCCCAACGGCATCACGATCGATGTCCCCGCCAACGCCGACGACCGCTTCGCCGCTAACGACCTCGCGACGACCCTCCGCGACCGCGGTATCAGTGCTCGCGTGGGTACTGGCGCAACCAGCGGGCGTATCACTCTTCTCCGCGCGTCCTCACCCGCAGCGCAGAAGCTTCTCGTCGGCCAAAACATCAATCTCACTGGCCCCGCGCGCGACGAAGGCTATGTAATACTCAGCGACGGCTCGCACCTTACCGTAATCGGCGCAACGAGCGCCGGCGTGTTCTACGGCGCGCAGACCGTCAAACAACTCGTCGACGGCAGCGGTCCTACGGCCAAACTGAATCGCGCTCGCATTCGCGACTGGCCCGCACTCCGCTACCGCGGCCTCCACGACGACTTGTCGCGCGGACCCGTGCCAACGCTGGAGTTTCAAAAGAAGCAGATCCGGACGTTCGCGGAGTACAAGATCAACGTTTACTCACCGTACTTCGAGCAAACGCTCACCTATGCGTCCAACCCGCTCAGCGCACCGCCCGGCGGCGCGATGTCAGCGAGCGACATCCGCGAGCTCATCGCCTACGCCAGGCAATACCATATAGATGTCATCCCCGAGCAGGAGGCCTTCGGGCATTTGCATCATCTACTGAAGTACGAGATCTATTCCCCGCTTGCCGAGACGCCGCACGGGCATGTCCTCGCGCCCGGGCAGCCGGGGTCGATGGATCTCATCAAGCAGATGTTCGCCGAGATCGACACGCTATTCCCGAGCCGCTTCATCCACCTCGGCGCCGACGAGACGTTCGAGCTGGGCCGCGGACAGACGATGGATAGCGTCCGTACCAAGGGCCTCGGCGCTGTTTACCTCGGCTTCCTGCAGCGGATCGAACAAGCGCTCCGGCCAACTGGAAAGCGCCTCCTCTTCTGGGGCGACATCGCGCAGAACAGCCCCGATCTCGTGAAGACGCTTCCAAAGGACATGATCGCTGTTGCCTGGGAGTATGACCCTGCGCCCAAGTTCGACCGGCTGATCACTCCATTTACGGACGCGGGCCTCGAGACCTGGGTCGCGCCTGGCGTCAACAACTGGAATCGGGTTTGGCCAAACTTTGCCAACGCTCTGGCCAACATTCAGGGATTCATTCGTGACGGCCAGCGACTCGGTGTTACCGGTGCACTTAACACGACCTGGGACGACGACGGCGAAGCGCTTTTCAACCAGACGTGGTACGCCGTTCTCTTTGGCGCCGCGGCGAGCTGGCAGCAAGGCGAAAGCAGCATCGACGATTTTCAGCGCTCGTTCGGACGCGCATTCCACGGTGACACAACCGGCCTCATCGATGCAGCGCAACGGCAGCTCATTGCCGCGCACACTCTCTTGCAGCGCCAGGGTGTCGGCGACGCCAATGACTTTCTTTACTGGCTCGATCCGTACACCGATGAGGGAATGCTAACCGCCGATCGCATTCGGCCTGCCCTCCATGACGTGCGGGTGTTGGCCGAGTCCGCGCTCGTGAACGTGGCCAACGCGCGACGCATGCAGCCGAAGCTCCGGGAGGGAGACGCGTTGGATGCCATGCAGCTTGGCGCCCGCCGAATCGACTTCATTGGAATGAAATTCCAGTTTGCCGACGAGATTTCGGCGATGTACGCACGCGCCTCAGCGTCGGACACGTCGCGCGAAGGCCGAACCAATGCTGGTCGGGAGCTCTCCGACATCAGCGGCATAAACGGACGTACACAGGATCTTCGCGATGGCTACACACTCGCTCGCGAGTTGTACGAAAAAGCATGGGGACGCGAGAACAAGCCGTACTGGGAAGAGAACGTCCTCGCGCGCTATGACAAAGCGACACAGCTCTGGATCGACCGCATGGACCGAATTACGCGGGCGCGGCGCGAATGGTCGCGAACACATCGTCTTCCGCCGCCGGATTCGGTGGGCATTCGCGTCCCGAAATCAGGTCCAACAGTGTCGAGCGTGCGCTAGTCTTGTAGCGAATTCGCGACAAATTCGCGTTTACAAAACGCATGCTTAGCCTGACACAGCAACGATTTTGCTGGGCGATGTGCACCAAGTGAGATTCCTCACATCGCGCATGAACTTTGCCTTGGCGTGCCTCACCGTTTTGGGGGTGCACATGAAGCCAGGGTCGCTGCGAGTGGTTACAATCGACGATCAACGATGGGTCGTCCGCACCGTGTGCCGAATTCGTACGGGTCCAGATCCGCGCGAATCTTCGCTCCGGTTTTTCAATGGCGCCGAATCGCGCTACGTACGGAATTATCCGGAGGACTGGCCAGCACTGCCTGAAAGCGAGCTGACGACAATCTTCGAGCGCGCCGAACCGAGAGCGTAGCCTACAAATCTGACCGTCCAGGACCGCGGCGTGACTCGTCACTGTCGTGGCGGGCGTGTCATCGAAGGATCTGCTTTCTTGTCGCAAAGAGGGCAGGTCCTTCGTTTTTAAGGGTGAAGGCTCTGGCGCCTTTCTCAAACACCTGTACGTTAGAGCGCGTTAACCTTTCTGTCTTCAGGTGTCGCGACTGTGGCGGCGGAACTACTCGAAGAACTGCGCGAAGCCTTGCGTGAGCATTACGCCGTGGAGTCCGAAGTCGGACGCGGCGGGATGGCCACGGTATTTGTCGCCGAAGACCTGAAGCACGGGCGACGCGTTGCGATCAAGGTACTGAGCCCCGAGCTGTCGTCATCGCTCGACAGCGATCGCTTCAAGCGCGAAATCCAGATTGCGGCGCGGCTGAGCCATCCGCACATCCTGCCGGTGTTCGACTCCGGCGAGGCGAACGGCCTGCTCTACTATGTCATGCCGTTCGTCGAGGGCGAGTCGCTCCGCGGCCGAATCAAGCGCGAGTCGCAGTTGCCCATCGACGACGCGATTGGCATTTCGTGCGAGGTCGCGGATGCGTTGTCGTATGCGCACTCGTTTGGCGTAATTCATCGCGACATCAAGCCGGAGAACATCCTGCTGCACGGCGGGCATGCGGTCGTCGCCGACTTCGGGATTGCGCGAGTGATCCAGGATGCTGGCGGCCAGAAACTGACGCAGACCGGGATGTCGGTCGGCACCGCGGCGTACATGAGTCCCGAGCAGTTCAGCGGGGAGAACATCGACGGCCGCAGCGATCTCTATAGTCTCGCCTGTGTGCTGTACGAGATGTTGGTGGGTGAAGTCCCGTTCACAGGTCCGAACGCGATCGCGATCATGGCGCGGCATACGATGGAGCTGCCACCGTCGATCCAGATCGTGCGCGGGACGGTGCCTGACGAATTGGAGGGCGCGATCATGCACGCCCTCGAGAAGGTCCCGGCGGACCGTTTTGCCACGGTCGCACAGTTCAAGGAGGCCTTACTCGGGCAGGGCGCGACGAGCACGTATGCGCGCCGTACCCGTGCGTACACCAAGCAGCACCAGGCGGCGACGCAGGCCCACATCGTAAAGCGTCGTCGTCGGACGCTGGCCTATGGCGCCGTGGCGCTCCTCTTCGTTGCCGCCGGAAGCCTGGCCGCGAGATACTATTTCTTGAAACCTCCGAAGCCGCGAGCTGATATCAATCTGCACCGGATCGCGGTGCGCTATCTGGAGAACGAGACGAGCGACTCGGGTCTTGCGCATGTCGCCGATGGGTTGACGGAGTCGCTGATCGGCCAGCTCTCCCGCGTCGATGGTCTGAATGTCGTCTCCTCGTCCGGGATGAGGCCGTATCGCTCGACGGAGATTCCAGACGACAGCGTCGGACGGGCACTGAAGGCCGGAATGCTGGTGCACGGCGGCATCGAGGAGCGATCGAACCAGCTTCGCATCTCGCTGAATCTCGTCGATGGCCAGAGTGGCGCGTCGATTCAGCGCGCGAGCTTGAGCGTCGCCAAAGGCGACTACCTCCGGGCGCGCGATTCTCTGGTGCGGACGGTCGCGGATCTGCTGCGAAAGCGGCTCGGCGAGGAGATCCGTCTTCGCGAGCAGCAGAACAGCACGTCGAGCGTCGAAGCCTGGACGTACTTGCAACGGGCACAGAAGGCGACGAAGGACGCCGAGGATCAAACAGCTTCCGGCCATGTCGATGTCGCCCAACAGCGATTGAACGACGCGGACTCGCTCGCGACGCTTGCCGCGCAGGCCGACCCCAAATGGCCCGATCCCCTGGTTGCGCGGGCACAGGTCGCATATCGGAGGGCACGCCTCGCGAAAGAGCAGACAGCAACGACGGAGCTCATCCAGCAGGGCGTCGCGCGTGCTGACCAGGCATTGGCAATCGACTCGCTCGATGCCGACGCGCTCGAGATGCGCGGGACGCTGAACTTCTTCAAGATCACGCGCGGCTACGTTCCGAACCAGAACGAGGCCAGCCAGATCATCAACAGTGCCGAGAAGGACCTCCGCGCCGCAACAGGCGTCGAGCCTCGTCAGGCAACCGCGTGGAATACGCTCAGCGTGTTGCAATACCACTCCAAGCAGGACGTTCCCGAAGCCTATCTCGATGCGCAGAAGGCGTATGAGGCAGACGCATACCTTCGCGCGGCGCCCGACATTGTCTTTCGGCTGTACGTCACCTCATACGATCTCGGGTCGTTCGATCCCGCGAAGCGCTGGTGCATGGAGGGCCTCTCTCGCTTCCCGAAGGACCCGCAGTTCTCGCTTTGTCAGATGGGCCTTCTGCTCGCGAAACCCAACACGCCGGATGTCGCGGAGGCGTGGCGTCTCTCGAATGAGATGACTCGACTCACGCCGCCGCAAGACACCGCTCTGTCGCGGCGCATGGCGCAGATGTATGTCGCTTCCGTCATCGCGCGCGCGGGCCTGCGCGACAGCTCTCATAATGTGATCGAGCGCGCACGAGCGGGACCGGAGATCGACAAACGCGGCGAGCTGATGGGCCTCGAAGCCCTCGCTCGTACGTTCTTGGGAGAACGCGCCGAAGCTATTTCGACGCTGGAGCGGTACCTGACCACGCACCCGGAGCATCGCGCCGGGTTCGCGAAAGCAACGAGCTGGTGGTGGCGCGATCTGCAGAAAGAGCCGCGCATCAAGGAATTGGTGGGGATAGGGCGCTAGGCAGTGACGTCGCGCTCCTCGGGCGGGGAAAATCGTTAGGCAGCACCGAGCACGAATCGCCACCCCGCGTTCAATAAGCTCGGATGACAACATTGAGTCGCGCGCGAGCTCGCGTTGAGCCGCGGGCGTGTACGGCTTTTTCCTTGTTTTTTCGAACGGCCAAAATCAGACCCCCAACCACAGCGAGGAAGCTCCATGTACGTGAATAGCAAACTCTTAACCCGGGCTGTAGGCGCGGCAGTACTGGTTGCAGCAGCTGCGTGCGGTGA
This sequence comes from Gemmatimonadaceae bacterium, assembly GCA_035280125.1. GTDB lineage: Bacteria > Gemmatimonadota > Gemmatimonadetes > Gemmatimonadales > Gemmatimonadaceae > AG2. The sequence goes on from DATEGN010000171.1 coordinate 6,336, forward strand.
CAACATTTCGCCGCGACAGGCCGTGAAGCAGGTCCCGCACTTCACGCCGACCATCCTCGATGGCGCGCATGGAGGCAACAAGTCAGTATTCTTCCTGCCCCCGATGGTCTCGAATCCAACTGGGCAGCCGGGATTCGGCGACCCGGTTGCGGCGGGATTGCCCGTCTCGTTTCACATCGATCAGCTGGCAAGCACCGGGTGCAGTGCTCAGCCGACGAAGGTCTTCGCGACGTCTGACGTAACGTTCGACGGGACGCAGTATCAGGCGAATTGGAATACCGGCGATTCGAATCTGAACGCCTCGTGCACGTACCGAATCTCTGTCCTC
>DATEGN010000172.1:0-7225 GCA_035280125.1 Gemmatimonadaceae bacterium
GCGAACTTGCGCGCCGGCGTTCCTATTCCCTGGCCCTCTTAAGCTCAAGTGCAGATTCCTCGTCGCTTCGCTCCTCGGAATGACAGGTGGGTTCTCAGTCCAGCGAGGGCTCGATGATCGAGGCGAACGCGTTTCTCGCGCGATTCAGTCTCGACTTCACCGTGCCGAGGTTGCAATCCGTGATCTCAGCGATCTCCTCGTACGACTTGCCCTCGAGCTCGCGCAAGACGAAAACCTGACGATGGTGTTCGGGCAGCTTCGCAACGGTCTCTTCAACGAGCTGACGCAGATGACGCTTACGGTAGAGGTCGTCCGGTCGAGCCGTTGCGTCTTCGAACTGCAGTGGCCGCTCTTCGTCCTCCCAGTTGCTCTTGATCGTTTGAAAGAGCACCAGCGGATTTCGCGACCTGTTCCGCAACTCGTTCTTCGCGAGGTTCGACGCAATGGTGTAGACCCACGTCGAGAACTTCTTCGACCGGTCGAACCGCTGAATGTGCCGATACACGCGAATGAAGACCTCCTGAACCAGGTCCTCCGCCTTCTCGCGATCGCCAATCGTTCGGTAGATGAAATTCAAGAGCCTGGTTTGATAGCGCTCGACCAGCTCCTGAAAGGCACGCTCTTCCCCGCCCAGAAATGCGGAAACGACCTCACCGTCGTCCTGCGTTCTGAGCCTTTCTCTAATTGATGCGCCTGGAAGCGGCGCCCGTTTGATTGCGATATCAGCCATTCGACTATGCCCCCCTTGGTCCTGCTCCAGGGCTCGATCCCGAAAATTCTGAATCGATCTGGGCTCCTCCGATGTGTGGTGCGACAACGCGGTTCGGAACGGTCGCACCCTTCAAAAGCACGCCACGTGCCTGGTTAGACGGTGCACGGGAGCCGGTGTTAATTCATACCTATACAACGAGTTAACCTGATTTTAGCGGACACGGGACGACCTCGACCGTTAGCCTCGGTGTCACCTACGAGTGACGCCTGGAAGGGACAAGTCACTCAGTAGCCTAACCTTTCGACACACCCCTACGTATACCGGTTTTCTCGGTTCCGCCTTGGAACGTCCCCAAGGGCCGATTCGCGTCGCAACAATCCTGGAGCCGCGAATCGGTGGTTAACGTCCGGCGCGATACCCTGCGGCGTAAAGGATGAGCAGAGCTGTCTTTGCGTCGTGGATCTCACCTGTCCGGATCAACCCCAGCGCGTGCGACAAGGTCATCGTTTCGAGCGTCATGAATTCGTCAGGTTCACGGCTGCTCTCGCCGCGGGTGAGACCTGTGGCCATGAAGCCGTGAATTCGCTCGTCGATGAAGCCGGGCGTCGTGTAGAAGGTGTAGAGGGGCTCGATGCTCGTGGCCGTGCACCCGGTCTCTTCCAACAGCTCGCGGCGGGCGCAGTCGGCCGGCGACTCGTTCGGGTCGAGCCGCCCGGCAGGGACTTCGTAGAGAAAATCTTCGGCGGCGTATCGGTACTGCTTGATGAGGAGGATCTGTGGGTCGTCTCCCGCCGGATCGCTCAGGAAGGGGATGACGGCACTGGCGCCCGGATGCCGGATGATCTCCAGCTCGCCAGACGAGCCGTCGGGAAAGCGGACCTGATCGATATCCAGGTTGAGGACGCGCCCCGTGTACACACGGCGCGAGCCGAGCTTTGCGTCTCCCATCGGCTAGCTGGGACGACCCTCGACGTCGTAGACCTGCAGCGGCCCAAAATCCATTGCGGCAATGTCAGCGCGAACCGCGGCGGCGTTGCCGACCACGACCATCTGTAACTCGTCCGGGTGCAGGTGACGCTCGGCGGCAACGAGTACATCTTCCGTCGTCACCTTCCGAACGTGGTCGCGATACTCGTCATACCAGTCGTCGGGCAGGTCGTATACGACCAGCGTCGTGAGCGCTGACGCGATTGCCGACGTGGTCTCGAAGCGGATGGGGAATACGCCATCGAGGTAGCTCGTTGCGAGCGAGAGCTCGTCGGCCGAGATCGGCGAGCTTCGAATCCTATCGATCTCCTTCAAGACTTCCCCGGCGGCGGCGTGCGTGACGTCGCTTGCGACAGCCGTCGCGACGACCCACGGTCCGCGCTGACGCCGCCAGTCGAAATACGAGCTCGCGCCGTAGGTGTAGCCGTGCGCCTCTCGCAAGTTGAGGTTGATGCGCGACGAAAAGAGGCCGCCGAGCACGGCGTTCATGATCATAGCCGGGAAATAGTCCGGGTGCCGTCTTGGGAGTCCCACGTGGCCGATGCGCAATTCGGACTGTGGCGCGTCGGACTTGCTGACGATGTGCACGGCACGTGACCGGCGCGCTGCCTCGTCGGCGACGGAGGGCGCGATGACCACGCTTCCACGCCAGTCTCCGAGCACCTCACCGGCGAGCTTTTCGATTTCGCGCGGTTCGACGTCCCCGGCGATGATCATCGTCAGCCCGTTAGGCGAATAGCGCTTGCCGTAGAAGGAGACAACGGCATCGCGCGTCAGCGACTGAACGCTGGCTTCGTCACCGCCATCAGGTCGTGCGTAGCGCGACGAGCCTTCGTACAGAAAGCGGGAGAACATCTCGTCCGCCAATCCACGTGGCTCCGCGCGCAGCTGCAGCAGTTCGGCTTGACGCTCATTCTTGAGGCGTTCGACTTCGCGCTCATTGAACGTCGGGGAGCGCAGTACTTCACCAAGCAGCTCGAATGATTCGCGGAGGCGCTCGGTCAGTGTCGTGACCGTGACCGCGGCCACGTCCCAATCAGCATGCGCCTCGATCGAGGCACCGAGCCGTTCGAAGCGATCCGTGATCGCCGTGCCGTCGCTCGAGGTAGACCCTTCCAACAGCAACCTCGCCGTGAGTTGGGCGAGCCCGTAGCGGCCGGGCACGTCGCCGGCCGCGCCCGCCTCGACGAGGACAGCTATCGTGACAATCGGGAGCTTCGAGATCGGCGCGATGACGAGCTTCAGCCCGTTAGGCAGTGTCGATCGCTCGAAGCGCGGAAAAGAATAGGGCCGCGGCGCGCGCGAGACAGGGCGCGGAATTCGGTCCGTGAGCTCGGAGGTGCCGCTTGCGGTCATTGCGTCACCGATCCAGCACCGACCGCGACCTGGGCGGACGACGTCTGTTCTTCGGATCCCTCTTCCCTTGGGACGAACAGAAGGCTGGCGCGATTATCTTCGCCGAGCCGATCGCGTACGAAATCGTTGACGTCGGCGGCGCTCACCGATTCATACTGCTGCACCTGCTCGTTCACGAGCTCAGGGTTCTTGAAATAGGTGGCGAACAAGGACAAGCGATCTGCGCGATCACCGGCGGATTGCATTGCCGCGATGAACTCTGTCTGCACCAGCGCGATGGCGCGCGCCACTTCTTCTTCGGTCACGCCGTCTCGCACCAGCAGGTCGACTTCGTGCGCGACTTCCCTCTCGAGCGCTTCCGGCGAAAGCCCTGGCCTTGCTGTCACGTCGATGACGAGCAAGTCCGAGCCCTTCGTGAGATCGTACGTGAAAGCCTGCGCTTCCGCGGCAACCTGTCGTTCGCGTACGAGTCGTCGATACAGCTTGCTGCCTTTGCGCAAGCCAAGGATCGCCGAACAGATGCTCGCCGCGTAGTACTGCTTCGATCCAAAAACCGGTGAGCGAAATGCCAGGAAAAGCCGAGGCAGCATCACATCGTCTTCCACAACGACGCGCTTCCATCCACCGAACGTCGACGGGAGCGACATGTCGGGAAGCGGTGGCTTTCCGTTCCCCGCGGGGATCGGCCCGAAATACTTGTTGATGAGCCCTTTTATCTCAGCCTTGTCGAAATCCCCCGCAACTGAGAGCACCGCGTTGTCGGGTGTGTAGTAGGTCGAGAAGAAATGTTTGATGTCATCGAGACTCGCTGCGTCGAGGTCCGACATCGATCCGATGAGCGAGTGATGAAACGGATGCTCCTCGGGAAATGCCAGCGCCGGGAGCCGCTCCCACCAGGTACCGTACGGCTGGTTGTCCACGGACCAACGTCGCTCGTTCTTCACGACATCGCGCTGCGTGTCGAGCTTTTGCTGCGTCATTGCCGGGAGCAGCCAACCCATGCGATTGGCCTCGAGCCACAGCACGAGCTCCAGATGATTGGAGGGCACGGTCTCGAAGTAGTTCGTGCGATCCAACCAAGTGGAACCGTTCAGCGTGCCTCCGGCACGCTGAATGAACTCGAAGTGCTCGTTCGCGCCCACATCGGCCGAGCCCTGGAATAGCATGTGCTCGAACAAGTGCGCGAATCCAGTTCGGCCCTCGCGCTCGTTTGCGGATCCCACGTGATACCAGAGGTTCACCGCGACGATGGGCGCCGTGTGATCCTCCGACAGGGTCACGAACAGACCGTTCGGTAACCGAAAGGTTTCGATTGGAATACGCATCCGCGTAAATTGCACTCCTCGTCAGTCCTCAGGAACCCTGCGCACCGACGGCGCCCTTCGCATCTCACGTGTTGTTTCTGATCGCTGCGCTCGCCGTCGTCGTGTATTTCGTGCTCCTCGGCCTCATGTGGCTGCAGCAAGAGCGCATCGTGTTCCAGCCGCCGATCTTTCGCGGCTTCTTTGCGCCGCCGGCGGTCGGCGATCACGTGCGGCAGGTCTCGTACCGCGCTGAGGACGGCACCAGCCTCTTCGCCTTCCTCATCGGGGATCCGGCGCGCGCCGAACGCCTGCTCCTTGCCTTTCACGGTAATGCGGACTTGGCGCGGCATCTCATCCCCTGGGCTCGAGAGGCCGCAAGCTTGGCCGGCGTGGCGGTCCTGCTGCCGGAGATACGCGGTTATGATGGCTTGTCAGGACGGCCGACCTATCTCGCCGCTGCGCTCGACGCCCGAGCCGCCCTCGAATACGTGACGGGTCAGCTGGGGGTTGACGGTAATCGGGTGGTCTACTTCGGGCATTCGCTCGGTAGCGCCATCGCCGCCGAGCTCGCGGACGTAAGGCCGCCGGCCGCACTCCTCCTTCAATCTCCTTTTTCCTCGGCGAAGGCGATGGCTCGGCGGATGGCTCTGCCATTTCTCACGACATTCTGGCCCATCGTTTCTCGAGTGCACTACGACACGATTCAGCGCGTGAGGCATCTGTCGGTGCCGGTGTGGGTAACGCATGGCACGCGAGACCACGTCGTTCCCGTGTACATGGGCAAGGAGGTCTTCGAGGCAGCGGCAGTAAAGGGTGAGCTGCTCATCGTTCCCGGTGCCGGCCATAACGACGTCGCCGAGTGCTCGCCGAATGACTACTGGCGCTGGCTGCGCACGGCGGTTCATTCCTGAGTGCTCAGTCTTGCCGCTTTGGATGCTCGAATAAAAGCGTCAGCGGCGCTTTGACCGACTCGCTCAGCGAATATCGCCACGATTCTACACGGCTCGACGAAATTGGACTCGTTCGGGTAGGCGAAGTGTGCGGGACGAGGTCGAATCTTTTCGCGAGAATCCATAGTCGCAGCATGTGAAACGGATCGCTCACGAGAAGTACCTGCCGGTGGCCAACCGAATCCATCATGGCGGCGACGCGCTGTATCGATTCCGCCGTCGTCCGGCCGCGCGTTTCCGTGAGAATGACGCTATCCGGCACGCCATGTTTGACGACATAACGACGACCGACGGCCGCCTCGCTCGTCGTGTCTCCGTCGCCCATCCCGCCGGTGAGAATCAGACGTGGAGCGAGGTGACGCTCCCAAAGCGATAATGCGTGATCCAACCGCGCTCGCAGCACGGGCGATGGCCGGCCGTCATACTGGGCCGCGCCGAGCACGACGATCGCGTCCGCCGGCCGCGCATCGTCGCGACGCTCGAACGACATCACCGCAGCCAGCGATGCGATCCACGCGGTGATGACGACCAGCGCGATCGCCCGCACGACCCGAGAGAAGATGCTTTGGCGAGGAGACTCCGACACTTTTCAAAACTCTCGCGCGCACACTCACTGCGCCAGACTCAACATTGCCAGCCAGAATACGTCAAATGCGACGCGAGCGCTCGATGAGACATCCTGACTGAAGGCGTCGATCGCGAGTCCGTCTACGAAGGCGACGAAGACATTTGCCAGTAGCGCGGCGTCGATGCGTGGCTGGAGCTCGAGAATCCCGAAGAGCCGATCGACGGTGTCTTTGGTCGTCTCGCGACGCAGCAGTGCCGCTCGGCGCGCTGCGGCCTGGACCAAGGATCCGCGACAGGAATCGAGCTCGAGGAGCGCGCGAATGTCGCCTCGCTGAAGCTCGCCGTTGAGCCATTCCCAGAGCGCGTCTACGACGAGAGGATTGTGTTGGCCCTCGTATCGAGCGAGCGCAGCCCGTTCCCTCACGACCAGATCCTGTACGAGTTGCTCGACGAGGCGCGCGAGCAGCGTATCCTTGTCCTTGAAGTGGTAGAGAATGAGCGCCTTGCTGACATTCGCCTCGCGCGCGATGTCGCTCATTGAAAGCGCCGCCGCGCCGCTCGATGCGATCTGACGCGTCGCGGCGATGAGGATGCGACGTGCGGTTGACGTCTCGTCGTCTTCGGACGGAGAGATCACGACGTGTCCCTACAGGGTGACTCGATCGCCCGGCGCCGGAGCTTCCACCTGATACCCGCGATCGCGAAGACTCGCCTGGAGTGCCGCCTGACTCGCCGGCTCTCCGTGCACGAGCCAGACGCGCGGCGTTTGCTTCGCGTCCGCACGCACCGCGTCGAGCCATTCTGCCAGCTCACGACGGTCCGCATGCGCGCTATAGCCGTTCAGCACCTCCACGCGCGCTCGCAGCTCCACTTCCTCGCCGAGAATCTTCAGAACGCGCTGTTGCTCGACGATTCGCCGTCCGAGGGTGTGCTCGGCCTGAAACCCGACGATGAGAATCGTCGAGTGCGAATCGCCTGCGCTGTGCAGCAGATGGTGGAGGACGCGTCCGCTCTCGGCCATTCCCGAGGCGGCGATGATCACCATTGGACCGATTTGCGAGTTGAGTGCTTTTGAATCATTGACATCGCGAGTGTAGTGGACCCCGTCGAAATGAAAGAGGTCCTTCACCTCGGCAACGAGGTCTTCACCGTGATCGAACGCGTCTGGGTGCATCGCGAACACGCCGGTGGCATCGATCGCAAGCGGGCTGTCGATGTAGATCGGAATATTCGGAACCGAGCTCGCGCGGATCAGGGCGTGCAGATCATAGACGATTTCCTGGGTCCGGCCGACCGCGAATGCGGGAATGATGATCCGACCGCCACGCGCGGCCGTTTCGCGAACGATG
>DATEGN010000173.1:0-7662 GCA_035280125.1 Gemmatimonadaceae bacterium
GCATCCGTACCTCCCCGGCTACATCATCTCAGAGCTCACTCACAATCCGGCTCGCGCGAAGCAGCTCATTGCGGGCCTCACCGGAATGGCCATCGAGGAGCTCGCCCCGCACGTGCTCGACGTCGTTGCCCGGCAGATTCGGGCCCGTGCTCGCGAGGGCAAGATGCGTCCAATCGCGCCGGATCAGTTCATTCTCAACCTGCTCTCGCTCTGCGTCTTTCCCTTCGCCGCGCGACCCATGGTTCAGGCCGTGTTGAATCTCGACGACGACGCATTCGCCGATCTCATCGCCCGGCGCAGACGAGACCTTCCGACATTCTTCCTTCACGGGTTGCGCCCATGAACGCCCGCGCACTCCTCGTCACGTTCGTTGCGCACGTCGCCGCGTTTGGCGTCGGACACGCGCAATCGGTCGAGCGTCGCGATACGCTCCGCCTCGCCGAGCTGCAGGATGCTGCCGCTCGGCTCGATCCGCGGGAACGACAGCTCGCACTCGAGCGACAGGCAACGGCGCTGCGTCTTCGCACGATCGGAGCAGATCGATTGCCGTCGCTCAGCGGCGAGGGCTACGGACAGTATCAATCGGTCGTGGTCGCGTTGCCCTTCCAGCTGCCTAACGTGCCATTTTCCGGATTGCCCCACGATACGTACGACGCGCATCTGCTCGCTCAGCAGCGGCTCTTCGACCCATCGCTCGGGCCCCGCGCCAATGCCGAGCGCGCGAATCTCGCCGTCAACGAAGCGCGCATCCGTACGAACATCTATGCGCTTCACGATGAAGTGAATAGTGCGTTTTTCTCGGCGGCGCTCGCACAAGCTCGCTCGAACGAGCTGACGACCGTGATCGCTGACCTCGAGGCGCAGCTCCGCGTCGCGCAGGCACGCGTGCGCGAGGGCACGGCCCTGCCGAGCGAGCCGGCGACGATCGAAGCCGAATTGATGCAACGCCGGCAGGACCGCGATGACGTCGCCACCACACGCAACGCGTCGCTCGCGGTCCTCTCCTCGTTGACCGGCCGACAGATCGCGCCGAGCGATACCATTCTTCTTCCCGATATCGGCGCCGCGGTTGCCGAGGCGCGGACGGCCATTCCCCGCGCCCGACCAGAGTATGCGCAGTTTGCGCGCGCTCGCGACCAGCTGGCAGCGCAGGAGCGCGTCGTCGCGACGCAAACTCGGCCGCAAGTATCCGCCTATGGACGCTTCGGCTACGGAAAGCCAGGACTGAATTTCCTTGCGACTGATTTCAACAGTTATTGGATCGCGGGCGTGCGTGTGCAGTGGGCGCCGTGGACCTGGGGCAGCAACGCACGCGAACGCGAAGTCCTCGAGGTCCAGCAGCAGATCGTCGCGAGTGATCTCGACGCATTCACTGCGTCGCAGCAACGGGCGGTCGAGCGGCAGCTCGCGGACATCGATCGCCTGACCGCGGCGCTTCGCACCGATGACAGCATCATCGCTCTCCGAGAGCGCATCGAGCGCGAGACGCAGCATCGTTACACCGAGGCCGTTGTCACCGCGGCCGAATTCGTCGATCGGCGTAATGATGTGCTCGCGGCGCGCCTAACGCGTGTGAGTCACGAGGTGGAGCTCGCGCAGGCCCGCGCCCGCTTTCTCACCACGGTCGGCCTGGAGGCCCGCTGATGCGAAACGCTCGCTTACTCCCGGCGCTCCTCGTACTCATTGTTGCCGGCTGCCGAGACAAGAACCAGCCTGACGCGTATGGCAACTTCGAGACGACGGAAGTCGTCGTGTCGGCCGAAACGAGTGGTCAGTTGCTCTGGTTCAAGGCGGACGAGGGGCAGACCTTGACGCATGGTCAGCTCGTCGGGGTCATCGATACCACGCAGCTCTCGCTCCAGCAGCGCCAGCTCAGCGCGCAACGCAGCTCGGGTGTCTCGCGCGTCGCTGAAGTTGGCCAGCAGCTCGACGCCCTTCGTGTGCAGCACGAGATCGCGGGGCGTAATTACGAGCGTGTGAAGCGGCTGTTTGCGGAACAGGCGGCCACGGCGCAGCAACTCGATCAAGCGGAACGAGACTACAAGGTCCTCGGCGAGCAGATTCAAGGCGCCGAAGCGCAACAACGAAGTGCCGGTGAAGACACGAAGTCAACCGACGCACGTTTGGCGCAGATCAGTCAGCAGCTCGCCAAAACGCGCATAACGAGCCCGGTCGCCGGAACGGTACTCGCGCGCTACACCGACCGTGGTGAGTTCGTACAACCAGGTCAGCCGCTGTACAAAATCGCGAATCTCGATTCGATGATCCTGCGCGCATATGTCACCGAGACGCAGCTCGCGCGCGTCAAGCTCGGCGCGCCAGCGAGTGTCTCGATTGACACGGGCGGCAAGGCTCGCCGCACATTAGGCGGCACGGTGAGTTGGGTTTCGCCGCAAGCCGAGTTCACGCCGACGCCAATCCAGACGCGCGACGAACGAAAGGATCTCGTCTACGCGGTGAAGGTCCGCGTGCCGAACCCGGGCGGGATTGTGAAGATCGGTATGCCGGCGGACGTGCGGTTCTAAACGGGGAACGGGGAACCGCTCAATGACAACATCCGCAGTCGGCATCGACGGCATCACCAAACGGTTCGACAGCACGACCGCACTCGAGAGTGTCACGCTCGACATCGAGAAGGGCGAGCTCTTTGGCTTCATCGGGCCTGACGGGGCAGGGAAGACGACGCTGTTTCGCATTCTCGTAACTCTGCTACTTCCGGATGCGGGTCGAGCGACCGTGCTGGGGCGCGATGTGACCACGGATATCTGGGAGCTGCGGCGCCGGGTCGGGTATATGCCGGGTCGGTTCTCCCTCTATCCCGATCTTTCTGTCGAGGAGAACCTGCACTTCTTCGCGTCCGTCTTTGGCGTCGCGGTTGCCGAACAGCAGGACCTCATCGCGCCGATCTACGACCAGCTTGCCCCGTTCAAAGACCGGCGCGCGGGTGCGCTGTCGGGTGGAATGAAGCAGAAGCTGGCGCTCTGTTGTGCGCTCGTTCACCGACCGGAGATTCTGTTTCTCGACGAGCCGACGACCGGCGTCGACGCCGTGTCCCGCCGCGAATTCTGGGAGCTACTCGACCGGTTGAAGGCGTCGGGCCTAACGATCGTCGTCTCGACGCCGTACATGGACGAAGCCGATCGCTGTGGACGCGTTGCCCTGATTCAACGCGGGCGTATCCTCGGCATCGACACGCCCGCGCGAATTGCCGCCTCGTTCGGCCGGCCCCTGTTCACTGTTCGTGCCGCCGAGCGATATCCGCTGCTCCTCGCGACGCGAGAGTACGAGAATACGGCGACGGTCTTCCCCTTTGGCGACGTCCTGCACTATACCGACCGAAGAAACGGCGCGTCGGTCGATCAGATCAGTGCCGAGCTGGGCGCATTCCTGAGCGCCCGCGGCTTTCCAGATGTCGTGATCACCGCCGCACCGCCTACGATCGAGGATACCTTCATGGCGCGCATGGGCGAGCCGGAGCGCGCAGCGTGAGCGCATCGGCTACCGGCAACGCCATCGAAGCGCGCGAGCTCACACGACGCTTTGGGTCGTTTACCGCCGTTGACAAGATCACGTTCGACGTCGCCACCGGGGAAGTCTTCGGCTTTCTCGGGGCCAACGGCGCGGGCAAAACGACGGCCATTCGGATCCTCACTGGGCTTCTGCTGCCGACTTCGGGAACGGCGCGCGTGGCTGGCCACGATGTGTACACCGAAAGCGAGTGGATCAAGCGGCGCATCGGCTACATGAGCCAGAAGTTCTCACTCTACGAAGATCTCACCGTTACCGAGAACATTCGGCTCTACGGCGGCATCTATGACCTCTCGAAGGACACAATTCGCGAACGCACAACTCGGATGCTGACGCGGCTCGGTCTCGAGCAGTCAGCTCGTACGCAGGTACGCTCGCTGCCACTGGGCTGGCGGCAGAAGCTCGCATTCTCGGTCGCGCTGCTGCACGAGCCGTCGATCGTATTTCTCGACGAGCCGACGAGCGGTGTCGATCCGATCACCCGGCGTCAGTTTTGGGAGCTCATCTACGAGGCGGCCGCTCGCGGTACGACGGTGTTTGTGACGACGCACTACATGGACGAAGCCGAGTACTGCGATCGGATCTCGATCATGGTCGCCGGTCGCATCGAAGCGTTAGGCACGCCGGCGGACCTGAAGCAACAGCACGGCGTCGAATCCATCGACGAGTTGTTCGTGCGCCTGGCTCGCCCGGCGGCGGGGGCGATCGGATGAGCGCGTTTGCTGGCCTTCTGCGAAAGGAGTGGCTGCACATCCTGCGCGATCGGCGCACGCTGTTCGTCGTGATCTTCATGCCGATCCTGCAGGTCGTATTGTTCGGTTACGCGATCCGCACAGACATCTCCGCCGTTCGTCTCGCCATCGTCGACCCCTCGCCAGACGCGTCGACCCTCGAGTTGCGCAACCGTTTCGCGGCGACGGATGTCTTCAGACTGGTTCGGCTGCTACCGAGCACGGGAACGCTCGACCAACTCTTCGCGAGCGGCGACATCCAGGAAGCGGTGGTCTTCGATCCGGACTTCGCGAATCGTCTCGCGCGTGGACTACCGGCGCGAGTACTCGTCATCGTCGACGCCTCGGAGCCAAACACGGGTAGCGCCATGGAGAGCTACGCGCTCGGCGTGATTCAGCGATACGAGCGCGAGCTGGCGACACGAGGCGCATCGGTCCAGATCACGGCGGAAGCCCGCATGCGCTTCAACCCGACGCGCGCGAGCTCGAATCTGTTCGTGCCGGGTCTCATTGCGTTCGTGCTGACGATCATCTCGGCGCTGATGACGGCAATCTCCCTGACACGCGAGAAAGAGACTGGCACGATGGAGATCCTGCTCGTCTCGCCACTCCGTCCTCTCGAGATCATCGTCGGGAAGGTGCTCGCGTACGTGGTCATCGGGTTTGTGAGCGTGCTACTGGTGGTCGCCGAAGCGCGCTTGATCTTTGCCGTGCCCTTGCGCGGGAGCCTTCTGTTGCTGCTCGCGGAGGGGGTCCTGTATATCCTCACGTCCCTGTCGTTAGGTATCCTGATCTCGTCCCGAACATCATCGCAGCGTGTCGCGATGATCGGCGCGCTCGCGGGAACAATGCTGCCGACGATTCTTCTTTCCGGCTTCATCTTTCCAATCGAGAGCATGCCCTGGCCGCTCCGGTTGATCTCGAACATCGTGCCGGCGAAGTGGTTTGTCCTCATCGCGCGCGGTGTGATGCTCAAGGGGGTTGGCCTCGAGTATCTCTGGCAGGAAACGTTGATCCTGCTCGGAATGACACTATTGCTGGTCGCGGCGGCAACTCGCTCTTTCCGCATTCGGCTTGCCTGATGCGCCGCGCTTTGATTCTGGCCTGGACTGAAGTTCTCCACGTCGTGCGCGATCGAGCGACGCTCGCGCAGGTGCTGCTGATTCCGTTCGTGCAACTGCTCGTTCTCGCGAATGCCGCCACGTTCGAGATTCGCAACACACCGTTGTACGTCGTCGATCAGGATCACAGTAGTGCGTCACGCGGGCTGGCGACGCGCTTTGCCGCCTCGGGCAACTTTGGCATCGTCGGATCCTCGCCGAGCCCCGAGTTGGCCAACGAGCGTCTGCTTTCAGGCGACGTGACGATGGTGCTCACCATCCCGCACGACTTCGAGCGTGATCTCGTCCGTAACCACGCGGCGACGGTGCAGCTCGTGGTCAACGCGGAGAAGGGAATGGCGGCGGGAATCGTTCAGTACTATGCATCGCGCCTTTTGTCGCAGTATTCCGCGGAGCTCGAGCCCGAGATCGGACATGGCGCCGCGCCGAGCATTGGCGTCGAGACCGCACCACGGCGGGGCGCACCGCAGCTGGACGTCCGAACCCGCGCCTGGTACAACCCAACGCTCGATTACCGGCACTACATGGTGCCGGGGATTCTCGTCGCGCTGGTAACACTCATCGGCACCTTGCTGACGGCGCAGAACATCGCGCGGGAGAAGGAGCTCGGCACGCTCGAGCAGCTGAACGTCACACCGATTACGCGTGGTCAGTTCATCGCGGGCAAGCTGATGCCGTTCTGGGTGCTCGGCATGTTCGAGCTCGCCGGCGGCCTCGTGCTCGGCCGGTACGTCTTTGGCGTGCCGATTCTCGGGAGCCCCCTCCTCTTGTTCGCGGTGTCTGCGGTGTATCTGGTAGCCGCGTTAGGCATCGGCCTCTGGATCTCGACGATCGTCGAGACACAGCAACAGGCGATGTTCGTGACCTTCTTCATCATGATGATCTACCTGTTGATGAGTGGCCTTTTCACTCCCATCGACAGCATGCCGCGGTGGGTACAGCTCGTCGCGGAATTGAATCCGGTGCGGCATTTCGTCGCGATATCGCGGGCGGTGCTCGTCAAAGGGGCAACTCTGCGCGAGATCGAGCAGCCGTTTTTGATTCTGGGGGTTTTTGCCGGCGTGGTATTTACGCTGGCCGTGAGGCAGTACTCGAAGCGCGTGGCGTAGCATTCGCTCGGAATGCATCCAGCGTCCGCGGTTGTCCTTGGCCTTCTCCATGTGCGTCGACCTTACTTCGCTCCGACATACGTAACTCGCCACACGCGTCCCGCCTTGTCATCGGTGATGTAGAGCGCGCCATCCGGCCCCTGCGCCAATCCAACCGGCCGATGCTTTGCGGCGTCGGGTTGCAGCACTCCGCCCGCGAAGCCATTCGCGAACGACTCGAAATTCCCTGACGCCTTGCCTGACGAGAGTGGCTGGAACACAACCTGATACCCGCCCTGGGGACCGGGGGCACGATTCCACGAACCATGGAAGGCGATGAACGCGCCATTCCGATAGCGGGATGGGAACTGGTTGCCGCTATAGAACAACAGTCCGTCAGGCGCCCAATGCGCCGGGAAGAATGCAGCGGGCGTCTGCTTTTCACGGCAATCGCTCGCCATCTTGCCGCCGTCGCCACCGTACTCCGGTGCGAGCACGAGCTTCTGCTGGTCGTCGTCGAAGTAGCAGCGCGGCCAACCGTAGTCCGCACCTTTGTCAATCGACAGCAGCTCCTCCGCGGGAAGGTTTTGCCCCTGCTCGGTGCTATAGAGTTTTGGCCAATTCTCATGCAGCTGATCTCGGCCGTGTTGCGTTGACCAGAGCTTTCCCTGGCCGTCGATCGCAATGCCTACGGCGTTGCGGATGCCCGTTGCATAACGATTCGCCGGCGAGAACGTCTGATTGGTCTTGTTGACGTCGTACGCCCAGATGCCGCCGCGCGTGCGCAGTTCGAGACACGGGTTGTGACCTGGCGAGCCGGGAACGCGATTCGTGAACTGACACGAGTTAGTCGCCGAGCCGAGGTCGACATACATCGTGCCTGAGGAGTCGATCGCGAAGGGGTGCATCGGGTGGTCGCCGCTCAGCGGCAAACCCTTCACGATCACGACCGGCTGGTCCGCCGGCGCGCCACCACCCTCGGGCAGAGTATACCGAACGATCGTGGCACTCTCCTCGGCGTACAGTGCGCCGCCATGGAGCGCGATGCCGGTGCCGCCGTGACCGCCGCTGTCCGCCGTTGGGCCAAAACGCACAACGACATCCGCACGACCGTCGCGCGTCGTGTCGCGAAGCATCACCAGATAGCCGCCCGCTGGTCCTGTGTCGCCGCCAAAGTACTGCCCACTCCAGGTA
>DATEGN010000174.1:0-2476 GCA_035280125.1 Gemmatimonadaceae bacterium
ACGCGCTGGCCACCAAAGCGCTTCACGCCTTGGTACTTCGGATTGCTGTCGCGGCCGTTACGCGAAGAGCCGACGCCTTTCTTATGAGCCATCTCTCTATCCCTCGCTCAGCCGAGGCTGATGTCGTTGATGCGGATTTCAGTGAAGCCCTGACGATGCCCGCGCTTGCGCGCGTAGTTCTTCCGGCGCTTGTGCTTGAAGACGATGATCTTCTCACCGCGTCCGTGCTTGACGATCTCGCCGGTGACCTTGGCACCCTTGAGCAAGGGCACGCCCGTGCGGGCGTTCTTGCCATCGGAACCGAAGAGCACTTCGTTGAACTCGATGTCGCTCCCGGCGTCTCCGACCAGGGTCGGAATGCGATATGTCTTACCCGGCTCGACACGGAACTGCTTGCCGCCGGTTTTGATGATTGCGTACGACATAGGAATGAAGTTGGTAGAGCCCAAAAAGCTAAACTGATAAGGGGCCAGGGTCTAGCCCTCCCTGACAGCTAGGCGACCGCGTACTGCTGCGTTACGTCCCTCCCGGCCGCTTTCACCACCAGCTTGAACTCGTCGGGCCGGAGCAGTGGGTCATCGCGCAGCTCGAGGCCGAAGCCCGCAAGCTTCTCGAGCTTCTTGAGCAAGTCCTTTTCATGCTCCAGAACGTACATCGCTACGTCGGGGTGAAGCTTCACGATCAGGTGATCGCGCTTCCCCTCCACTCCCATGCGTCGCACTGAGCGCTCCACGCGTCGCACGACGGTCTCGGCGGTGAAGACGCGTCCGGTTCCGTGGCACGTTGGACAGGGCTCCGTCATGTTCTGCAGGTGACTCTGCCGCACGCGCTGGCGAGTCATCTCGACGAGCCCGAGGTCGCTCACGGCGAAGGCTTTCGTGCGAGCGCGGTCGCGACCGAGGTGCGTGCGCAGCTCCTGCAGCACCTTGTCGCGGTTCGCCTTCGTCTCCATGTCGATGAAGTCGCAGACGATGATTCCGCCGATGTCGCGAAGCCGGAGCTGACGCGCCACTTCCCGAGCTGCCTCGACGTTGGTTTTGAGTATGGTCTTCTCGGGATCGCGCTTACCGGTGTACCGACCGGAATTGACGTCGATCGAGACCAGGGCTTCCGTCGGCTCGATGATGAGGTAACCACCAGATGGCAAATCACACCGGCGCTTGAATAAGTCCCGGATCTCGTGCTCGATGTTGGCCTTATCAAAGAGCGGAACGACGTCCTCGTAGAGCTTGACGCGGTCGATCAATTCCGGCGCGATGCCCTTCAGGTACTCGACGATCTCGTTGAAGACCTGTCGGGAATCGACTGTCACTTGTTCGACTTTGGTGCTGAAGACGTCACGCATCAGGCCGCGCGTCAAGCTCGTTTCGCGGTGCACGAGCGATGGCGCGCGAACGAAATGGGTCTTTCGCTTGATGCGCTTCCACGTATTCATGAGCGTGTTCATCTCACGCTCGAACGTGTCTTCCGTGACGTCCTCACCAACCGTCCGGACGATGATTCCGCCGGAGTCGTCTGGCAGCAGCTTCTGCATTTGCTCGCGAAGCCGCTGACGCTCTGCGCGGTCGCCGATCTTGCGGCTCACGCCGACACGCGACGCGAACGGCATGTAGACGAGGAATCGACCGGCGAGTGAGATCTGCGCCGTCACGCGCGGTCCCTTCGTCGAGATCGGTTCCTTCGAGACCTGAACCGCGATGTCCTGACCGCGCTTTAGCAGATCCTGAATGGGCGGCGCCTTCCCGCGGCGACGGTCGTTGTTCTCCTCGCGCGAATCGTCGTCGGACTCCTCCTCGTCGTCGTCGCTGGCTTCCTCGTCAGGGAACACGAGATCGGACGCGTGCAAAAACGCGCTCTTCTCCGTTCCGATGTCGACGAAGGCCGCCTGGATGCCGGGAAGAACGGCCTCCACGCGTCCGAGGTAAATGTCGCCGACCATTCGCCGAGCGTCGGGTCGGTCGACCAATAATTCAACTAGCTCGTCTTCCTCCAGAATCGCGACGCGCGTTTCTTTGGGCGTCGCATTGATCAGTAATTCTCGTTTCATCGTGCTCCGCACGGATCCACGGCGTCGGCGACTCGACGATACCGGGGGCGCGGCTCAAAGGTTTGTCGTTGCTGCCGACGAGAGCGCGCCAAGGCGCGCTCACAAAGTCGAAGGCGAACGGTGTCGGGTCCCAGTCTGTCCGGTTGATCGTCCACGTCGATTCCGGCTGAGACGGCACAGCAAGGCGTCTCAGCAGTGATCGGATCGGCGTGCGATCGACTCTCTTCACGAGGTCTCGCACCGGAGCGAGGACCAGCGCGCGGAGCAGCGATTCAAGGATCGCCACACACACGCGCCATATACGCGCGAGGCGCGCCGAGTCGCGGTGCGCCATGCGAGTGGTGAGAACAACGGTAGTCGTCACGCTCGAAATGATAAGCGGCTAGGGGGTGCTTATGCAACAACGGCAACGACTTGCGTGGGTCGTGG
>DATEGN010000175.1:0-23293 GCA_035280125.1 Gemmatimonadaceae bacterium
ACGACTCGGCTCTCACGTCTGGATCCGTTGGACGGCTGCGCCGCTCGCGATCGCCCGTGGCCGCGCCGGCGACATGGCGAGTGCTCATGAGCTGATCGAGAGTGCTTCACGAGTCGGTGGTGACGATGGTGGTGCTCCCACGGATGCAAACAGCCCCAACCTGACGCTTGGCGAACGGCATCTCTGGCTCGCTCGCGCTGAACTGGCGCTCATGGCCAACGATCCCGAACCTGCGCTCGCGATCGTCGATGCCCGTCTGGCGCGCGAGCACGAAGCCTATCCAAGCAGTGAGCTCGGCGTCCCCAGACTGCATCTCGCGAGGGCGGAGGCGCTCACCGGCCTCGGAAGATACGATGATGCTAAACTCGCTCTCGATGTGGCGCGCACGCAGGCGATTGCGCACGGAGCACGGCCGATCCTCTGGCGCATCGAGACCGCCGTCGGCAATCTCCATCGCGCACAGCGTCAGCGACTCGACGCTCGAAAGGCGTTCGATGTCGCCCGCACTATTGCCGACGAGCTGGCGACGCAGATTCCCGATGACCTGCTGCGTGGATCATTCCTCACTGGACTGGGAACGCTCATCCCGTCGGGTCCGCAGCCGTCGCGGGAGCGCGCCGCGAGGGACGCGTTAGGTGGCCTCACCAAGCGCGAGCGCGACGTCGCCGAGCTTGTGGCCCAGGGAAAAGCCAATCGCGCCATCGCGCGCCAGCTCGGGATCGGTGAGCGAACCGTCGAGGGATACGTCACGAGTGCTCTGTCAAAGCTCGACCTGACCTCGAGAACGCAACTCGCCGCCTGGGCGATCGAAAAAGGCGTCGCCTCGAGGCGCTGAGCTGCGTGTCATTCCGAGCGCAGCGAGGAATCTGCACTTTGGTTGCTCAGCGCGAATCCGTACTCATCGCTCGATTGCCCCGTACTCGACCTGAAAATCCACGTGGTTTCCACGATGTGACGGCGCTCCGCGATCAACATCCTCCGGCCCAGGTTGGTCGTTCAAACCATTCACGGAGACAGATCCATGCGAAGCCAAGTCATTCTCGGCGCGGCACTGGCAGCCGTCGCTCTCACCGCGTGCTCGAAGGAGTCGACGTCCGCAAGCGCGCCCCGCACACCATTGCTCTCGTTGGTCGCGACCTCCGAGCCGCAGGACGACATCAAATGGGGCCCCGCACCGCCGATCTTCCCGAAGGGCGCCGAGTTCGCCGTTCTACAAGGCGACCCGAGTAAGAGCGACGAGTTCACCGTTCGCCTTCGCTTCCCGAACGGCTATAAGATCCCACCGCACACGCATCCGACGATCGAGAACGTCACGGTCCTCAAGGGCACCTTCCTCGCCGGCATGGGCGAGCAGTTCGTCGAGTCGAGCATGAAGCCCTTTGGACGCGATGCGTTCGCGAGCATCCCCGCCAACCATGCGCATTACGCGATGGCGCGCGGTCAGACGATCGTCCAGGTCCACGCAATTGGCCCGTTCCAGCTCACGTACGTCAATCCCGCGGACGATCCGACAAAGCGCTAATTGTCATCCCGAGCGTAGCGAGGGATCTGCACTTCCGCTGTCATCCCTCGCTGCGCTCAGGACGACGAGTGCAACCCAATCTGCCTTACAGGTCTTTCCATGAGTTCATCCATCGATCAATCCCCACTCGCGTTGGGCATCGATCCTCTCACTGAGCGTGTCCGCTCAACTTGGACTGCTGGTGACTTTGGTCGCATCGCGGCGGGCTACGTGCACGGCGCCGCCGAGTTCGTGGCGCGACTCGAGCTCGAACGCGATGAGCGTGTGCTCGACGTCGCCTGCGGCAGCGGCAATCTCGCCATACCCGCTGCACGCGCTGGCGCCCGAGTCACCGGCATCGACATCGCGCCGAATCTCGTCGCCCAGGCCAAGTTGCACGCCGCGGAGGAGTCCCTTTCGATTACCCTCGATGTCGGGGACGCCGAACAACTGCCGTACGAAGACAATTCTTTCGACACCGTCGTCTCAATGTTCGGCGCGATGTTCGCCGCCCGCCCCGAGCGCGCAGCGAGCGAGCTGCTTCGCGTCACTCGCCCCGGTGGCCGCATCGCGATGGCCAACTGGACACCGGCCGGCTTCGTCGGGCAGATGCTCAAGACAACAGTCGCCTACGTTCCGCCTCCGCAAGGCGTGCCCTCGCCGCTGCTCTGGGGCGGCGAGGAGATTGTACGAACGCGATTGGGCGCGGGACTCTCGTCGCTCGTCTTCACTCGCCGAGTGATGATCTTCGAGTATCCCTCTGCTCCTGAACAGGTCGTCAACGAGTTCCGTCTCTGGTACGGCCCCACACTGCGCACGTTTGCGGCACTCGATGAGGAAAACCGAATCGCCTTGCGATTGGAGCTGGAGCGCTTGTGGTGGGAGCACAATCGCGCGAGCGATGGCACGACACGCGTTGAGTCCGAGTATCTGGAAGTGGTGGGGGTGAAGGCTGGCTAGGGCTGGGTGCGGATAGAGCGAACTGCTAGAGGAGCGAGCCGAAAAGACCGAGCCCTTCTCGGCTCGCCCCTTTTGCCACGCCTTCTAACCAATCCAACTCCGTAGCCCTATCATCCGGGCTATGTCCCTCCGCCCCCTGCCCGCCGCAGCGCTTCTCCTGGCGATCAGAACCAGCACTGCCTCCGCGCAACAGAACGTCAACTGGCCCGTGTATGGTGGCAGTGATGACCACACCCATTACACGACGCTGAGCCAAATTACGCCGGCTAACGTTAGGCAGCTCGAAGTCGCGTGGATGTACGATACGCACGACGCCTTTGCCGGATCGGAGATGCAGACCAATCCGATCGTTATCAATGGCGTGTTGTATGGGACGAGCCCCAAGCTCCGCGTCTTCGCGCTCGATGCGACGACGGGCAAGGAGCTCTGGAGCTTCGATCCGCAACATGGCGCGCCGCCGACCTCGCGGATTCGCCATCGAGGAGTCGTCGTCACTGGTGATCGCGTTCTCTTCAACTACCGGAACCGCCTCTACGCCCTCGATCGCCTTACGGGACGGCCCATAAAGGCCTTTGGCGACAGCGGCTGGGTCGATCTTCGGGCAGGGCTCGGCAGGCCGGTGCAGGGACTCTCGGTGAGCGCGAGCTCGCCCGGCGTGGTGTTTGATAACTTGCTCATCATGGGCAGCACCGTTCCCGAAGCGCTGCCGAGCGCGCCGGGAGATATTCGCGCGTATGACGTGAAGACTGGAGCGCTGCGGTGGAGCTTCCACACGATTCCGCATCCCGGCGAGCCGGGCTACGAAACCTGGCCGCCGGAGACGTGGAAGATCACCGGCGGCGTGAACGCATGGTCGGGTGTCACTCTCGACTCCGCGCACGCGCGAGTATTCGTCGCCACCGGCTCAGCGTCGTACGACTTTTGGGGCGGTAACCGGGTTGGTGACGATCTCTACGCAAATAGCGTCATTGCGCTCGACGCACGCACCGGCAAACGCATCTGGCATTATCAGGTGTTGCGCCACGACCTCTGGGACCGCGATCTCCCCGCGGCACCTGTGCTCGTACGTGTTCTGCATAACGGCAGGCGCACCGACGCCGTGGCTCAGATCACCAAGACGGGGCACGTCTGGGTTTTCGATCGCACGACGGGAACACCGCTCTTTCCCGTCGAGGATCGCGCAATGCCGGCCGCGGTGTTGCCCGGCGATCGTTCGGCGCCGACGCAGCACTTCCCGGCCCTGCCACCTCCTTTCACTCGCCAGCGCATCACGCGCAATGATCTCACCACTCGTACGCCCGAGGCGCACGCGGCCGCGCTGACGCTCTTCGACGAGTTCGGTACGAAGGACCCATTCGATCCACCGAACGAGAAAGGCATCATCCTCTTCCCTGGCGTGGACGGGGGCGGCGAGTGGGGTGGCCCAGCCTTCGACCCAACGACGGGACTTCTCTATGTGAACGCCAACGAGATGGCGTGGCTGCTCAAGCTCGTACCGCGGAGCGACAAGTCGCTGTACGCCGCAAACTGCGCGAGCTGTCACGGCGAGAATCGTCGGGGGAGTGCGATGGCCCCGTCGCTTGCCGACGTATTCGAGCGACGCAGCCGCGATCAGATCGTGCAGATCATCAAGGAGGGCACCGGCCGCATGCCCGCGTTCGGCAGCGCGTTGGAGGGGCGCGCATTGAACGATATTGTGAGCTTCCTCATCACCGGTCGCGATTCATCAGCGGCCGTCGGCCCGGATCCATTTGGCGTCCCCTATCGCAATGCATACTTCGATATCTTCCTCGACAACGAGGGATATCCCGCGATTGCTCCGCCATGGGGGACGCTGAGCGCCATCGATCTGAATGCGGGCACAATTCGCTGGCAAATCCCCTTCGGCGAATACCCAAAGCTCGCCGCTCAGGGAATCAAGAACACCGGCACCGATAATTACGGCGGCGCGATCGTCACACAGAATGGTTTGCTCTTCATCGGCGCGACCACGTACGACAACACTTTCCACGCCTTCGACAAACGCACGGGGCAGCTCCTGTGGAGCGCCCCGCTCCCCGCCGCCGGCAATGCCACGCCATCCACGTACTTGGTGAACGGACGTCAGTATATCGTCATCGCCTGCGGCGGCGGAAAGAATGGTGCGCCCAGTGGCGGGACATATGTGGCGTTTGCATTACCATAGACGGCTCTCAGCGAGCGGATCCAACAGGGGCATCGTACCGATCGTGGTGCCTCACCCACGCCTGTGGATCGCTCAGATGCGCCTCGTCTCGGCCCTTCGGCGTGAGATCGAGAAAGTTGTATGTCAGGTTCAATAAGTCGATGCCGCGCGCGTATGTCGAATACGTATGGAAGATCGTCCCGTCCTCACCCTTGTAAAAGACGCTCGCGCCTTCCCGCTCCGACCCCACCGGCCCCCGCCGGTAGTTGTAGTATCCAGACTTCGACTGGATATCGTTAGGTGTGAATGACACACAGTAGTCGAAATTGAATTCGTTCGCGTTCGACGAGAGCCATTTGAAGTGCCACCCCATCCGTTGCCTGAAAGCGTCGATCTTTTCGAACGGGGCGCGCGAAATCGCGGCGAACGTTGTGTCGCGCTGATGAAGGTGCTCCCCATGGATCGCGAGCACGTCGAAGCTGTCTGCCCAGAATGAGCAGTGCGGGCAGCCCTCCTTCTGCTCGGGCGCAAACATGAAGTGGTAGACGACGAGCTGCCGACGGCCCTCGAAGAGATCGCCTAACGTCTCCCGTCCGTTCGGCCCATCGAAGAGATACGTCTTCTCCACGCGCTCCCACGGCAGCGCGCGCCGTGCGCCGGCGATCGCATCTCGCGCTTCCGAGAACTCCTTCTCCTTTTCCAGGAGCGCCACGCGCGCCGCCAGCCACTGCTCGTGCGATACGACAGGGTGATTCGTGATCGGACCGCTATCATAGTTGGCCACGGTCGTCCTCCTCTTCCAGAGCGTTCGGGCGTCCAGTATATTCAACCGTTCGGTTGAACACAAGACGCCTTTATGCCGCTTGACGCCTCTGCCAGCCTCGACCACGTCTACGGCGCCATCGCCGATCCAACGCGACGCGCCATTCTCACCTTGCTCAGCCGCGGCGACATCACCATTGGCGCGCTCGCCGACAAATTCCCCATCTCGCTTAACGGCGTCTCCAAACACGTGAAGGTGCTCGAGCGCGCCGGCCTCGTCGATCGACGCGTCGACGGCCGCGAGCACTGGCTCGCTCTGAACCCAACACCCCTCGGCGACGCGTCGCTATGGCTCGAGCGCTATCGCGCCTTCTGGGAACGTCGCCTCGCTGCGCTCGAGCAGATGCTCATCGACGAGGATCGCCCAGCACGCAAGCGCCGCAAATGAGCGAACCACTCGTCGTCCGGCGTACGATTCCGACGGCGCGCGAGCGCGTCTTCGACGCCTGGCTCGATCCCACCCGTCTCGCCCGCTTCATGCGCCCCGGTAGCACCGGGCGCGCGACCGCCGAGGTCGACCCCCGCGTCGGCGGCCGCTTTCGGATCGTCATGTATCATCCCAACTCGAAATCAGGCACCGAGCACACCGGTGAGTATCTCCTCATCGACCGCCCGCAACGCCTGGCCTTTACCTGGCGCTCCATTCACACCGATGACAAGGAGACGACCGTCACCATCGACTTCATCGATCTCGATGGTGCCACCGAAATCATCCTGACCCATACTCAGCTGCCGCCAAAGGCGGCGGACGCTCACCGCAAAGGCTGGAACGACATTCTCGCCGCGCTACCAGCAGCCTGCGCTGCGAAGCCCTAGCCCCTCCTATTGTTGGCAGGGTCCATGTGGGTCGCTCGGTTTCGGCACATCCAGCTTCGGTCGCGCCGGCGCATTCGCAAGTAGCATCGCCGCGTCGTACACCATCCGGGACACCCGCGCCATGTCCGTATAGTCGATGTACTGTGCCTCGTCGGTTACCTGGTGATAATCCAGATGCTCGCCGCGGGACAGCGCGACGGCCGGAATACCATAGCGCGCGTAGCTGAAGTGATCCGCGCGACAGTAGTACTGCAGCGGATGACCGGGCTGGTCGTATTCGAGATTGAAGACGAACGGAATCGGTTGATGCGCGTTTGCCGAGTCCAGCGCCTCGCCGAACTCGCGCGATAGTCGCTTCGACCCAACCGACTCGAGATAGGTGGGACTCCCTGCTCCGGTGCCGTTATGGGGATAATCAGACGGCAGCGCGCGTCCGACCATGTCCTGATCGATCTCACCGACGACCGAGTCCAGCGGGACCGTTGGATGATCGGTGAACCATCGTGAGCCAACGAGTCCATCCTCCTCACCCGTATGACTGACGAACAGAATCGACCGGCGTGGATGCACGTTGCCCCTCGACATCGCCTCAGCAATCTCTAAGATCGATACCGTTCCCGAGCCGTCGTCGTCGGCTCCATTCCGGATCGAGTCGAGCCGTGGCGTGTGCACGCGCCGCAGACTGTCCAGTATCGCGCGAATGCGCGTCCACTCGTCGGGCGTTGGATCGCGCAGCGGTGAATCAGCACCCATCGGCCGGATCACGCGATTGAACGCGCGCAGCGAATCGTGATCGACTGGGGCGTGATCGTAGCCCACGTGATCATTATGCGCGGTGAGTGATACATACTCTCCACGAAACGACGGATCGCTCCCGCGAAGGACAGCAATGACATTACGCGCTGGATTCGGCACCGGCGTTAGGCGGAATCCGAAAGCCCCTGAAACGCGTCGCCCTGCCGCGCCTTGCGTGAGCCGCCCAGGCTCGGCGCCGAGCAGGGTCGCTGCCGCCGAGCGGGAGAGCCACACGACTGGCACCGCCTTCGCATTCGTCGATGTGTCCGGAACCGAGCGTCCATCGCGGAACCGCGCGACGAATTCCGGCGGAAGATTCTCGAGCATGACGATCGCGATCGCCTTCGCGCGCGCGAAGCGACCGGGCGCCAATCGAAGGCTCCGGAGCGACGGCTCGCTCGGCGTAAGCACGACGAACTTGTCAACCGCCTGCTCCGCCGTGATGGCCGCCTGCGGGTCGCTCGCCGAGCCACCGTAAATGACATCGATACCGTCGAGCGTGCGATGTCCAGCCGCGAGCGTCGTCGGCAGAAAGTCGCGTCCGATCTGTAGCGTCTTCCCGTCGACATCGAGCTGCGACGTTGGATCCACCGCCGCGGTCCAGAACGGCACGACCTGAAAATACGTTCCGTTCTCACCTGCTGGCTCCAGGCCGAGCCGCCGAAACTCCGAAGCGACGTAGTCGGCGGTTTTGTAGTCGCCGGCGCTTCCACTCGCGCGTCCCATCATCGAATCGTCCGCGATAATCCGCAGGCGATGCTCGAGGTCTTCAGGCGTAATTGCGGCGACGGTGCCGGTCCCACCCGATCGCTGGCTCGCTCCGGCGCAGCCGACAATGCACGCCGCGACGAGCGGCAAACTACGATTCACGAGACGCGGCACGATTTCTTCTCCTTCAGGAGTGCGTTGAACATACAGTCCGATCGCGCATCCGATAGCAGCATTTACCGAGGCCTTACAGTTCTTTCAACTTCACTAAACCACTATGAGACTGACCGCTGAAATCTGGAGCGATGTCATGTGTCTCTTATGCTACCTTGGCAAGCATCGCTTCGCGGCGTACTTCACGGACGGAAAGAACGTCGGCCAACTATCCGTGCGGCTCGACCTCGCGCGCGCTGCCGGCCTGGATCCCGAGGACACGCGCGCCGTGCTCGCTGCGGACGCGTACGCCAACGTCGTTCGTAGCGACATTACGACCGCTGCACAGCTCGGGATTGACGGAGTGCCGTTCTTCGTGTTCGATCGGAAGTACGCCGTCGCGGGAGCTCAGGAAGTGGCGGTCTTTCGCAGCGCATTGCAAGCATCTCGGTCATCCTGAGGGAACGACTCGAATTCAGTACTCATCTCGAAACCGCGACCGCCACCCGCGAGTCCGCGGTCCCGTAATACAGCATCCAGCGTCCCTTGAACCGCACCAGCCCCTCCACGAACGTCGTCCCCTCTTTGTACTGCCCCGACTTCTCGTATGCCTCCGTCGGTCTCAGAAAGGGTGCGTCCGTCCGCGCCACCAGCCTAACGGGATTGCGCGCATCGAACAACGCCTGACCGGCGGTGTACGTCCGCTTCGGTACGCTCGGATCCCCGTTTCGTTCGCTGTTTCCCGCGTTGTACAAGAGGACGATCCCGCGCTCGGTCAGGACCGCCGGCGCCCCTGCCTCGACAAGCCACGAATCGAAATAACCCGGCCGCGGTGAGAGCACCTTCAATGGACGTCCATTGTCGTCTTCCACCGGCGTCCACGCGATCAGATCGTCCGAGGTCGCGATCAGCACGTCCGGTACGTTGAAGTACATCCAATACTTTCCCTTGACCTTGGCGGCGACGCACCGCTCGCCGACGAACCGGCACAGAATCGCACCCGATTTCGTCTCTGATTTCTGGTATTTCTCGGCGAATGCCGGGCCATGCTTCACCCACGTGACGAGATCGCGCGACGTCGCCACGGCCAGCCTCGGCACGTCGCGGTTCCATTGCGTGTACATGAGTACATACTCACCATCGCCCCGTTCGA
This sequence comes from Gemmatimonadaceae bacterium, assembly GCA_035280125.1. Classification (GTDB taxonomy): domain Bacteria; phylum Gemmatimonadota; class Gemmatimonadetes; order Gemmatimonadales; family Gemmatimonadaceae; genus AG2. Next base: position 9,073 of record DATEGN010000175.1, read on the forward strand.
CGATCCGCGGGTCCTCGACGCCACCGGTCCATTCGTTCGCGCGTTGTGCATCACGGTCGGGAAACAGCACCGGCGTCGCCCGGCGGCGGAAATGCAATCCGTCCACACTCTCGGCGAGGCCGATGCGTGACGTGTGGTGCCCGATCGCCGAGTCGCCCGTCGCGTCTTCGGCGCGATACAAGAGGTACAGTCTTCCGTTGCGAACCACAGCAGCCGGATTAAAAGTGGCGTACTCCTCCCAGCGAACGATGCTGTCATTGAACGGCGAACGGATTGTCGCTGCGGCGTTAGGCGTGATGATCGGGTTCACCGCCTGAGGCTTCGTGAACGGACCAATGGTCCAGCCCTGCGCCGGCGAGGCAACAGGCAGCGCCGCACACGCAACTGTCATCCCGAGCACAGCGAGGGATCTGCCCTCCCTGTTTGTCATCCCGAGCGCAGCGCCTGTCCCGAGAAGCGCACGCGACGAGGGAAGGGATCTGCACCTAGCGACACGAGCTAGCGTCCACTCATGGCGCGCGTCTCCGCGAACACCTGCGCGAGATGCACCAGCGTCTCCGTCGTCTTCTCCAAGCCTCGGCGCGAATTGAATTCGAGCTTCCCGTGAAAGTTGTGGCCGCCGGTGAAGATGTTCGGGCACGGCAGCCCACGGAACGTCAGCTTCGAGCCATCGGTACCGCCGCGAATCGGTTTCATGAAAGGCTTCACGCCCGCGCGTCGCGCCGCCTCGAGGGCGTTCTCGATCAGCTCCGGATGGGCCTTGAGCACTTCCTTCATGTTCTTGTACTGCTCCTTCACCTCGACGCGCACCCGGACCCCCGCGCAGCAGGTCGCTGTCTCGGCGGCGAGGCCTCGGACAAGTGCCTCCTTCGCCTCGAGTCCCACGATATCGAAGTCGCGGAGCAGGACTTTGATGCTCGACTGCTCGACATCGACGACACCCGCATACGGATGGACGAATCCATCGCGTCCTTCAGTGGTCTCGGGCAGCATATCGTGAGGCAACCGCGTGATGAAGTCGCCGAGGGCATGGATTGCATTCACCAAGACGCCCTTTGCTGTCCCCGGATGCGTACTCTTTCCAACGAACGTGACCGTCGCGAGGCGAGCGCTCCACGTCTCGTCGTTGATCTCACCCAGCTCACCGCCGTCGACCGTGTAGGCGAACTGCGCTCCGAACGCCGCGACGTCGAACTTGTCGATGCCCGTTCCGATTTCCTCGTCGGCGGTGAAACCGATCTTGATCGTCCCGTGTGGGATCTGTGGGTTCCTCGCGAGCGTATCGACCAGGGTCATGATCGCCGCGACCCCCGCCTTGTCGTCGGAGCCGAGAAGCGTCGTCCCGTCCGTAGTGATGATATCGTCGCCGATCAGTGACGCGAGATCTGGGTTCTGCGCGACCTTGATCACCTGACTCGGGTCGCCAGGAAGCACGATGTCGCCACCGCGATAGTTGATGTGGATCACCGGTTTGACGTCCGCGCCCGTCATCGCCGGCGCCGTGTCCACGTGGGCCAGGAAGCCGATGACCGGCACGTCCTCACCGTCGCCGTTAGGCATGTTGCTCGGGACGGTCGCGTACACCATGCAGAACTCACTCACGCGAACGTCCTGCGCGCCAAGCTGGCGCAGCTCACCCTCGAGCTGCCGGGCAAGCGCCCACTGCCTCGCGGTGCTCGGCGTCGACGTCGCATCCTCTGCCGACTGCGTGTCCACGCGCACATACCGCAGAAAACGATCGACGACGGATTCTGTTGGCGGTGTCAGCATCTGACTCGAGGCTCGTCGGGTCTTTCCCTAAGCTATATCGAACCGTGCCCCTTCGGGTGGCGCAACCGGTCCGGCGACGGCGTCATTGACCTCGCATCTTCTCGAGCGACGACTGCACGTTGTCCGGCAGGAGTAGATTGTCCGAAATCCCCGCGATCTCCTCGGCGTCGCGCCACGCGGCCTCGAGCAGCGCCAGCTCGCCTTGCATCGCGCGCCGCTCCGCATCTTCGTGGAGCGCCATCTCGAGGCCGAGGCGATCGATGGTCGTTAGGCCGTAGAGGCCAGTCTTGCCGATACGGCCCTTCCGGCCAAAGCGGTGCCGGCGGCCACGCACGGCGGTGAGCACCTCGGCCTTCCGCGCGAGCTGCTCGACGTAACGCTCCGGACCGCCAATCTGTTCGATCTGACCAACCGCCTCGGCGACGGTCGTCCGCGAGCCACCGAAGCGGTTCACCGCGGGCACGACGACCGACGCGACGCGCATCGCCTCCGGACCCTCGAATCGTGATTGACCATTTTTGTAACGCAGGTCGATCGCAAGCGTGCCGTCGCTGCCGCGCGAGAGCTGACTCTCGGCGAGATGCCGTCGTCTGACGAGCAGCAGCCGTCCATCGTCCGTCTTGACGCGCGCGACGATCGACTCCTCGCCACCCTGGATCATGATGCGTCCCCATTGCGAGAACATCCATCCGAAGCTGGCGACCGACACGCCGATGGTAATCCCGCCGACGACCAGCGCGCCCACGGCGGCCAGTCCACCGCCCGCGATGAGTATTTGCCGCGTGCGCCGGCGTCCGAACTGATCGCCGTATCGCCACGCGGCAAACTCCGGTCGAAGCGGCGCGCCGATGCGCACGAGCTCCGTGCCATCGGACAGACGCGCCAGCCCGATCTCCGCCGTGGCCACTCGGCGGCGCGTCTCGCTGTAGATCTCCTCGGCCTGCTGGATCGTCTCCCACCGCTCGTCGAGTGGCGAGAGGTTCCATCGCTCACACTTGCGACAGACGACCCAGAGCCGGCCTTTGGCGGCATCGAACGCGAGTCGGCGGCCGACTGGAAACGACTCGAAGACAGAATTGTTGCCTAACGACTGCTTGCAGAAGAGGCAGGTCGCGTACACGGTTTGGCGCTCGACAGCGAATGCTGGTGGGGGCTTGCCGTACCTGTCGAATACTACGCTTCTCGCCGATGCCGCGGTTTCGTCATCGCGACAACAGTGAGTTAACGCGATGTCAATAGTGTAGATAGCTCAACCGCGTGAGTGCTCTAGCTGCCGAGCAGCGAAGCGAGCAAACCCTGGCGGAAGCTGAGCTTGATTGGATCGTACACGCCGAATCCCGAGGCAAACTCCCAGTAGCTCCAGGTCATGCCGCGGGTCTCCATGGCATCGCGCGCCTTGCGATTGAAGTCCATCCGCGACGTGCTGTCCGCCTTGCTGTAGGCGCCGAACTCGCCGACGAACACCGGATAATGCTTCGACGTCGACCACGTTTTCGCGATGTCGAGCGGCGCCGTCATCTCGGTGACTTGAGCAGTACTGCAACAGGTCACCCCGGTCGGCAACACGGGATTGATCCACTCCGCGCCCTGATGCGTGAAGGCGAAGGGGGCGTAGTTGTGGATCGTGACGATCATGTTTGGGTCGTTAGGCAGCTTGAGGAGATGGAGGTCACTCGCTGAGTTCCATGTCGTTGGGCCGATCACGACGATACGATCGGGATTGGACTTGCGGACAACACCCAGTGCCCTTGCCGCAAGCACGTTCCACGGTTCCCCGTTCTGCCGGCCGTGCGGCTCGTTGTACAGCTCGAACACGAGGCGCGTGCTGCGACTCTGAAAGCGCGTCGCGATCTGGTCCCACAGCATGATGTAGCGCACGTCGACGGCGGCGTCGGCCACCGGAAATTCGCCGGCGTCGAGCGGGTCACCGTCGAGCTGGCGATAGTGGTGCATGTTCAGGATCACGACGAGTCCTTTCGCGAGCAGCTTGTCGACGATCGATGCAACGCGATTCATGAAAACTGAATCGATCGTGAAGGGCGCCGTTGCGCTTGCGTGATTGCTCCAACGGACGGGCAGCCGGACCGTGGTGAAGCCGGCCGTCGTGGCCTTGTCGATGAAATCATCCGTCACCGTCAAGCCCCACGCGCCTTCGGTCGGCGCCTCCAGCATGTTGCCGAAGTTGACGCCTCGGCCGATCGCGCTCGCCGTGGCGACCGCCGCGGGTGAGGCACCGGGCGCCGCGTCATTCGCCATGGGCGGATAGGCACTGATGTCCGGTATTGCCCGTGGCCCACTCAAGGTGCTGCCGCCGGTGCCGCTGCCAGCGCAGGAGGCAGCCAGGGCGGTCGTCGCCACGAGCAATGCACATCGCATGACATTCATTCTCATCCGACCCTTCGATTTGGCTCGTGAATGGTGTGCCCATCGGGGCAAATGCTCAATACCGGCAGTCCAGATATTGACATGCACGTCATGTCGCTATTATCTACTATCTCCATAGTACTACCACGATAGTAGAAGCGAGGGAACGTGGGCGACTTCTTGCTTGGTGACCGCGAGCTCGACGTCATGGGCGCGCTCTGGGACATCGAATCCGGGACCGTCGCGGAAGTTCGGGAGCGCCTCCCCGTCGAGCTGGCTTACACGACCGTGCTCACGATCCTGCGCAACCTCGAGGCGAAGGGCTTCGTTAGGCACACGGTCGAGGGCAAAGCGCACCGCTACCACCCGCGCGTAGCGCAGCGAACCGCGCGCCGCAACGTGCTCGCCCACATCGTCGACAAGCTCTTTCACGGCTCTCCGGAACAGCTTATCGCGCAGCTCGTCGAAGACGAGAAGCTCTCCGCCGCCGACCTGCGCCGGCTCCGTGCGACCTTGTCGTCGGCCAAGAAGGGAGGTGACAAATGATCCTTTCGTGGATGACGTATTCGATCGTCGTTGGTGCCCTGATCGTCGTCGCCGGCGTCGCGTTCGACCACGTCGCCGCCGAGCAGCAATGGCCACGACGTTTCCTCTGGGCTGTCGCGATCGTTGTTGCGTTTGCCTGGCCGCTTGCGGCCGCGTGGCGAATGCTGCAACCGACGCCCCCATCGTCGATCCTGGGTTTCGGCGTCACGCTGCCGACACTGCGTGTGGGTGCCAGCGCGGCAACATCCGCCGCATCCCTCCCGTTCATTCTCGCCATCACGTGGCTGACCACGTCCGCCCTGCTCTTCGCGAAGCTGACGGCGGACATTCTCACCTTGCGGCGCTTGCGCGAGCGGTGGCCCGTGCGAGAGATCGACGGACGACGCGTGCGCCTAACGGCCGACGTCGGGCCGGCGGTCGTGGGACTACGGTCGATGGAGCTGGTGCTGCCGGAATGGATTCTCTCCTTCGACGAATCGCTGCGCGCGCTCGTTTTTCGGCACGAAGAAGAACATCGGTCCGCCCGCGATCCACATCTGCTCATCAGCGCACGCGTCGCGATCGCGCTGATGCCTTGGAATCCGGCGCTCTGGTTCGCGGCGCGCCGCCTGCGGCACGCGATCGAGCTCGATTGCGATGCGCGTGTGCTGCACGCGCATCCCTCGCCCGCGCGTTATGGCATGCTGCTGCTCACCATCGCGCAACGCCGCGGCACCGTGCCGGCGCTCGCGCCGATGCTGTCGGAGCCCACGACTCAACTCGAACGGAGGATTCTCGCCATGCAGTCGTCTCGTCGCCGTTTCGTACGCGCCTCGACCCTCACTGCGCTTTTCGTCGCCGCGGGTGCGCTCGCGCTTGCGTGCTCGGTTCAGTCGGATGCGCCAACGGTTTCGGCCTCGAAGACGCCGCCATCTCCCCCGCCGCAGCCAGCACGTAGTCCTTTTTTCGAATTTCAGGTCGAGAGGCAGGCCACGCCCAAAGCAGGTAATCCGCCGCGCTATCCTGACGCGCTACGCCGTGCGAAGGTCGAGGGTACGGTGGTCGCACAACTCGTCGTCAATACAGACGGGACACCGGCCATGAGCACCTTCAAGGTGCTGAGGTCGACCAATCCACTGTTCACGAACGCCGTCAAAGAATCTCTCGCGTCGATGAAGTTCAACCCGGCGCAAGTGGGCGGTCGCGCCGTACGACAGCTTGTGCAGATGCCGTTCGTGTTCTCGTTATCGAAGCGCGATAGCAGCAGCATCCCAGACCGTCGCTAGCCTCCGGCGGCGCGAGGATCCACGACTTTGAACGCCAACAGCAGACCCCTCGCTTCGCTCGGGAGGACAATCGACTAATCCGCGAGTATCGAACTTCGGAGGTCCTTCAACGTCCGCGCAAACACTCCATAATCCTCAGTCCCCGCGCACACCACGAGCGCCCCTTCGACACGCACGACAAAATCTTCCGCCCGGGCATGAGCAACCCGCTTCGGTAAGCCGGCCTCGATACAAAGCGACTCCACCGCGTCCATCCACACCGTGAACGCCTTGCGCAGTGGCCGTTTGAATCGAGCGCGGTCCGCTGCCGTGCAGAGTCGCTCGAGCAGACACGCCTTACGACCTCCTTCATAGAATGCGTCGATCGTGTCGATCATGGCTGCCAGCTTTTTCGGGGGCGTCTGTGACGACTCGAGCGGTTTGTACAAGCTCTCCGCAAGCTGCCGATCGAGATGCGCCAAGACCTCTTCTGCCATCTCCTCCTTGCCGTCAGGGAAGTAATGGTAAAGGCTCGACTTCGTTAGGCCAGTCGCCGCCGAGAGCTCGCTGAGCGATGCGCCCTCGTAGCCGCGATCGCGAAACGCGCCCATCAGGCGATCGAGGACTTCATCCTTCGACATCAGCGGAGCCGGCATCGTTCAACGTGGGTTGAAGGGACTGCGTTCGACCAGCGTCCATCGTGTCTTCGATGGTATCGAGAATTCTATCCAGCGATCGACGGTAAACACCCAGTACCGTCCCGTGCCACCCGTTGGCTGCGTCGCCGCCTCGGCGCCGAACTCGATCGCGGCACTTCCAGTCGCCGAGAGCACGCGCTGACGGTCGAAGTCGATGAACGCGATGCCGCAGCGCGCATCCAGCTCGAAGTTGCCGAGTGTTTGAAACAAGCTGTTGCCGCGGTAGTCTGGAATGCGAACAGTGCGGTCGTCGACGACGCACGCGAATCCACGATCGCCGCCACGATGGGAGACGTCGACTCCGCGTTCACGGTGGGTGCTCGCGACGAAGAGCGTATCGCTGCAACTGATGAAGCGGCGTCGTTCCTCGTCGAGCACCGATCCGTGTTCAAGGGCACTCTCCATTGACGCGCGCGTCCCGTCAACGCGCGCGCGCTTCTGGATGTACTTGGGACAATTGCCGAATGCCTCGCGAATGCCGATCTCGACCCCGGCTCGATCCGCTCGACACACGCGCCCGTTGATGCGGAGTCGACGCCTAGTCTCGAGATCGATGACAAGTAAACCGAACGGCTCGTTAGGTTGCAAAATCGCTCGCACTGGGTCGCTCTCGTGGTCGCCCAGGTCACGGAGCACGGTCACGCTGTCCCCAGCCACATTTCCACGAAGGAATCCCTCTTCGCCAACCCAGAACGAAGCCCAGAGCGAGCCGTCGGGCGCCGCTGCCGCGACCGCGATGGCCCTTTGACTCTCGACGAACCCATTCGCCGCGTCGTTGAGTCTGCATCGAATGACGGATTCCCGGCTCGCCGCGATCGCGCGCTCGCCGGCACGCTCCTGCACGGCGATCTCACCCGCATGGAAGACGTCCGGGTGGCACATGTCGTTAGGGTCGAGCGACGTTCAAAACGTGAGTACCGGTCCGGCCGCCGTGTACTCGGCGAGGCTCGGTAAGCCCGGTGTGCCGGGAACGGGATTGTCGACGATGGTCGGCATTCCCTGCTGGCGCAGGCCTTCACTCGCGCCGAAGACGGCGGCGCAGCCGCCGGACGCACCGGCGACCGTGTCGGCCACAGCCTCGTACAGCCCATGCGCCGGGTGCTCGGGCTTCGCGAGCACGCCCGGCCATCGCGTGCCGGTTCCCTGAAAGACGATCTGCACGGGACGATTGCGGCGCTTGATGTCAAACGCTGCGGCGAGCGCATTGAACACTCGGCCGAAGGCCTCTTCTCCGTTGGCGGGGTCGGAGAGGACGATGATCGTGGTCGTGGACATGGATACCTCGAGCAGGCACGGGGCGGATGATTATACCGAACGATCGGTACAATAGTGCGCTGCGTGCTCTGATGTCAAGACCGACCAAGCGTCGATGCAGGCGAACATGTCTGTGTACGCTGTGTCCCGACCGCAGCGGCTACTCGATCGCCTCCCCGGGACGCACCGTGTGCGACAGCTTATCCGGATTCCGCATGACGTTGATCGCGCGGATGCCACTCGAGTCGATCTCGAACGTGTACGCCGACGCGAGCGTCGTGTCGCGAAAGGCGAGAAGTGCTGGTTCCCCATTCAGATGTGTGAGCCGATAGGTCAACCTCGCTTTGCGAGTGACGCCGAGGAGGAGTCGCGTGACTCGATCGCGGCCAACGAGCTGCCTGCGCGCGGCGCTCGCCTTGCCGCCACCATCGCTGGTCAGGACCACATCCGGCGATACGAGGGCGATCACGCGCGCTGCGTCATCCTCGGCGAGTGCCACCCGAAATCGTTCGAGCAAACGCTCATGCTCGCCCGGCGCGACAGCGACACGCGGACGCCCGGCGTGCACCCGCTCGCGCGCCCGATGGACCATCTGTCGAACCGCCGCTGGACTCCGCTCGAGAATACGGGCGATCTCGTCATAGTCAGTATCGAAGACTTCCCGGAGCAGAAAGGCCGCGCGTTCGTCGGGCCGCAGCTGCTCGAGCAAGACCAGCAGCGCCATCGAGAGGTCGGAGGCGAGCTCCGCTGCGTCGTTAGGTGTCGCCGATACGTCCGTCGCGATCGGCTCGGGTAGCCACGGCCCCGGATAGTTTGCGCGCTGCGCTCCGAGAAGGCGCAGCCGATCGACGGCGAGGCGCGTTGCGACCGTGACGATCCAGGCCTCTGGCGACTTTATGGCATTCTGATCAGCGCCCTGCCAACGCAGGTATGCCTCCTGCACGACATCCTCGGCCTCGTCGTAGTCGCCGAGCATGCGGTAGGCGAGCCCGAGCAAGCGCGGCCGGAGCGCGGTGAGATCGATGCTCGCCGTGTGTCGAAGTAGCTCTCGAGACGCAATCATATAGAAATAGACGGAGCCGCATGCCGTTTGTGACAGCGCGGCCGAGCCGCAATTTCACCTGTCACACGCCATCCGCGGTACCGTCTATCAATCACTAGCAGTCGCGGTATTCGTCATCAACCAACGAGAAGTCCAGATGCCAAACACAGATACCATGGATCCAGCCGTCGCCGAGCACGCGACGAGCGAACCGTCTCACAGCGAGCGCCTCAATGCCACGCGCATTGCCCCCGAGGCCTACCGGACGATGCTCGCGCTCGAGAACTATATCCACAAGTCCGGCCTCGAGTCGAAGCTGATGCACCTCGTCAAGCTTCGCGCGAGCTACATCAATGGCTGCGCCTACTGCGTCGACATGCACACAAAGGACGCGCGGCACGAGGGCGAAACCGAACAGCGCCTGTATGCCGTCCCCGTTTGGCGCGAGACGCCCTTCTTCACCGATCGTGAACGCGCCGCCTTCGCGTGGACCGAAGCGGTCACTGAGATCTGGAAGGTTGGCGTGCCCGACGAGCTCTACCAGCTCGCGCGCTCTGAGTTCAGCGAGAAAGAGTTGGTGGACCTAACGATGGTCGTGGTGACGATCAACGGCTGGAACCGTCTCGCGATTCCATTCCATGCGCCGGTCGGTAGTTACGTCGCGGGGTCGAGTCAGGCGTCCCGCGCACAGTGAGTGCACGGAACGGATGCTCGTGTCCATCAGGAGCTCACTCTGTAATTGTGACCAGACCCGCCAATAGCCTGCGCATCGTCATCGGTTCAGCGGCCCATATCATCGTGAATCACTGATGTAAGCGAGTCATGGTGGCCGCCGCGTCGAGGGAATACGTTAGTGGCCATGACCGACCTCACCGCGACCGCGGCACCGCCGCAGCCCAAAGCCGTCGACGCCGAGAGCAACGACACCGGACTCGTCTCGTTCCTCCGCGGCATGAGCGTCTCCGAGCGGCGCACCATGTTCGCCTGCGCGCTCGGCTACGCTCTCGACGGCCTCGACTTCATGATCTACACGCTCGTGCTGGGCACCGTGATCGCGCTCTGGCACGTCGATCGTGGAGCCGCGGGACTCACCGTCACGGCGACGCTCGTGTGCTCGGCGTTCGGCGGCTGGATGGCTGGCTACGTCTCCGATCGCTTCGGTCGCGTGCGAGCCGTGCAGATCACCGTGCTCTGGTTCGCGCTGTTCAGCCTTCTCTCCGCGTTCGCAATGAGTTTCACGCAGCTCGCGATCTTTCGCGCCTTACTCGGATTCGGTTTTGGCGGCGAATGGACGGCGGGTGCGGCACTGATGAGCGAGGCAATTCGTCCGCACTATCGCGGACGCGCCGTCGGCGGCGTGCAATCCGGCTGGGCGGTTGGATGGGGAGCGGCCGTGTTGCTTCAGGCCATTGTCTATTCAATCGTCCCCGAACAGCAGGCGTGGCGCTGGATGTTCGCGTTAGGCTTCGTCCCCGCCCTCTACGTTCTTTTCGTACGACGCTATGTCGAAGAACCGCCGCTCGCGGCCGTGGCAAGGAAAGGAACAATGGGCTCGATCTGGGAAATTTTTAGCCCGGATCTCCTCAAGACCACCATACTCGCATCACTGCTCGGCACAGGCGCACAAGGCGGCTACTACGCGGTGAATACCTGGCTGCCACTCTTCCTGCAAACCGAACGACACCTAACGATTGTCGGCTCGACGAGCTATCTCGCCTTCCTCATCGCGGGTGCGTTCACCGGATACCTGACGGGCGCCTGGCTCGCGGATCGTATTGGCCGCCGCAAGCTCTTTCTGCTCTTCTCTGCGGGCGCGCTCGTCATGAGCCTCATCTACACGCGTGCGCCTGTCACCAACAGCGTGCTGTGGGTCCTTGGCTTTCCGCTTGGCTTCGTCGCGTCCGGATATTTCGCGGGTATGGGCGCGTTCTTCGCCGAGCTCTTTCCGACGCGGGTGCGCGGCTCGGCGATGGGCTTCGCCTATAACTTCGGGCGTGGCATCGGCGCGACCTTCCCTGCCCTCGTCGGGTACATCTCGGCAACGATGCCGTTATCGACCGCGATCGCGATCTTCGCGACGATTGCGTACAGCCTCATGGGAATCGCGGCGTTTCTCCTTCCCGAAACGCGCGGCAGAACGCTCACGCCGTGAACGGCCGCGACGTCCGCCTGTCAGCGAGAACGGGCGCGTTCACCGGCTTCACCGCCGGCCTCGCCCCGGGCTTCGCGCAAGGGAATCTCGTCATTCTGCCTAACGCCTACGCCGAGGACTTTGCCACCTTCTGCCGACTGAATCCGAAACCCTGTCCGGTAATCGGAGTGACAGAGCGGGGGGTGCCCAACGTTCCAGCACTCGGTTCCGACCTCGATCTTCGAACAGACCTTCCGCGGTACAGAATCTGGCGCAGCGGCGCGCTCGCGGAGGAAAGCTGCGATGTCTCACACCTCTGGCGTGACGATCTCGTCAGCTTCGTGCTCGGCTGCTCGTTCAGCTTCGAGGAAGCCCTGACCGCCGCCGGTATTCCCCTCAAGCACCTGGCGATGGGGACGAATGTTGCCATGTATCGGACGAACATTGCGTGCGAGCCGGCGGGTCCGTTCGCCGGCCCACTGGTCGTCTCGATGCGTCCCCTGAGCGCGGCCGACGCCGATCGCGCCATCGAGATCACGGCTCGCTTCCCGGCCGCTCACGGTGCTCCGGTGCACGTCGGCGACCCTGAGGAAATCGGTATTAGAGATATCTCATCGCCGGACTACGGTGATCCAGTCGCGATCACGCCGAGCGAGATCCCAGTGTTCTGGGCCTGTGGCGTGACGCCTCAGGCCGCGATCGCGAACGCGCGCCTTCCCTTCGCGATTACACACGCTCCCGGATGTATGCTCGTCACCGACCTGCAGGTGCTAGATGCTAGTTGCTCCGCTTTCTTCTAGCACCTAGCACCTACCAGCCCCAGTGAGTGTTGCGCACTCCCGCCGGCGTCAGTCCCTTCTATGCCATGGCTGCTCCTGAAGCAATCGAAGAACTGTGGACCCTCGACGAGCAGTCGCTCGCCGACTTTGTGCGCCGCCTCGATGAGCCGCCGAGCTCTGTAGCCTGGGCCAAGCTTCGTCGCGAAGCCGAGCTGGTCGCCCTCGCGCCCGGATTCGACCGGCTGATCACACTCGACGCGAACACCATCAAGGAGCTTCCGCATCAGATCGACGTCGCACGCCGGGTCCTTCGCCAAATGGGCGGTCGCGCCATTCTCGCCGACGAAGTGGGACTCGGCAAGACGATCGAAGCTGGGATCATTCTGAAAGAGCTCACGGTGCGCGGTCTCGCGCGACGTGTCTTGATCCTCACGCCGGCATCGCTGGTGACGCAGTGGCAGGGTGAGCTCGAGACCAAGTTCTTCGAGCGGTTCGACACGCCGACCGAGCCGGAGGACTGGACCCAAGCGACACGCGCTATCGTCTCGTACGATCGCGCGATCGGGCAGCGGCACGGCAAGGCAATCCTTCGTCATCGGTGGGACCTCGTCATCATCGACGAGGCGCACAAGGTCAAGAATCACGCGGCCGCGCGTTACAAGTTCATTCAACGACTCGACCGTAACTATCTGCTCCTGCTTACGGCGACGCCGCTGCAGAACGATTTGCGCGAGCTTTATAATCTTGTAACGCTACTGCGCCCGGGTCAGCTCGGCACATGGCGCGAGTTCAAGTCGCGACACCTGACAGGTGGCGACAAGCGGACGCCAAAGGATGCCGACGCGCTCAAGGAGCTCACGTCGCAGGTCATGGTCCGGACGCGGCGGTCGAGCGTCGCGATCGCGCTCGAGCTTCCACCACGGCGACCGGTTCATCCGACAATCGCGCTCACTCCACGCGAATCGGCACTCTATGAAGAGACCGCTGCATTCCTGCGTGAGTTGTATCGCGAAGGATTTGTGGCGCGCGAGGACGAAACCACCGAGCAGCCTCGGCGCAAGCGGCGCACCGGCAAGGGCGTCCTCCAGCTCGAGCTAATGCGGCTTTCGCAGCGACTCTGTTCCTCGGCCGCCGCGCTTTCCGTCTCACTAAATACGTTGTCGCAAGGCGAGCTCCTCACTCCAAAGTATCGTCTTCGCGCACGCGAGCTCGCGGCCGATGCGAGCCGGGTGAAGACGCACGCAAAGCTCAAGGAGCTCGAGCGCGTGTTGTCGGAAGACGACGATCGTCTGATCGTCTTCAGCGAACACTTGCCGACGCTCGACCTCATCGCGAAGCACGTCAAGCGCAAGGGTCGCACACCGATCGTGTACTCCGGAGCTCTGTCACTAACAGAGCGCGCAAAGAAGCTCGCCGCGTTCAAGGAGGACCCATCCGCCATCTTCGTCGCGACGCGCGCCGGTACTGAAGGACTGAACCTGCAATTCTGCAATCGCCTGGTGAATTACGAGCTGCCGTGGAACCCGATGGTTGTCGAGCAGCGCATCGGGCGCATCCACCGCATCGGTCAGACTCGTGAGGCGCACATCATCAACTTCGCGGCGCGTGACACGGTGGAAGCACACGTGCTGCGACTTCTCGATCAGAAGATCAAGCTGTTCGAGCTCGTCATTGGCGAGCTCGATGTCATACTGGGTGACTTCGGCGGCGCGGACTCGCTCGAGGAGCGTCTGGCCGAGGCGTGGCTTGGCGCTGAGTCGGATGACGCGTTCAATGAGCGCGTCGAAGCCATCGGAGAGCAGATCGTCGCCAGCCGTGAGGCGGGCAAGCGACAAGAAGAGCTCAATTCCGACGTCGCGTCGGAGGACAACGCACAGCTGGTCGAACGCGATTTCGATCGACTTGTGATTCCCGCTCGCGTGCGACTCGCCTTCGGCACCAATCATTTGCTCCTTGCACCTGGCGTGGACGCCAAGCGGCGCCGCATCGGGCTCCACGTCGCCGAGATCCAGGAAGCGCTCGAGCAGACGTCGGAGCACGAGGACAAAGGCACTGATCCCGAGTATGGTTCATTGGTGCTGCTTTCCGGTGTAACTGGTTCCGGGCGAGCCGTGCACCTAACGGTGAATGCGGACAAGCTCCCGATGACGCTCGTCGATGTCGACGCCGATGCGGCGCCTGGAGGCCGAAGCTGATGGCGGCGAAGCGTCGGAACGCGCGGAAAGCAAAGCCCAGAATCACTGGTTTGAGCTCGACCGGGGAAATGCTCGCGGCGGAACAAGAGCCGCTCGTCGATGTGCGCATTCGTCCGCTGCTCGAGCGGTACGTTTCGATGGTCGGCGCGGAGCTCGTCGATGTCGGTCGAGGCATCGTGGAACTGCAGCTGCCGGACA
>DATEGN010000176.1:0-8415 GCA_035280125.1 Gemmatimonadaceae bacterium
GTGTCGTCGCGATCGAATCCCCGCGGGAGGTGCGCCGCTCCTGGCGGCCGATCCTCCTCGCCGCCGCGTTGATGTTCGGCCCGGCGCTCATCGCGTACGAGGCAGTCGTTAGGCAGCCAGCCGTCGCGGCAACCTTCATCCCGTCGGGCATGCTCGATCGGGCCGAGGAGGGCGTGCGTCGCGCGAAGGAGAACACCGGGTACATTCCGGACCCGGAGATGTTCCGACCGACGATGGCAAGCCGAATCATCAGCAACAACGTTCAGGTGACCTTCGGCGCCTTCGCGGCCGGCATCACCGCCGGTATCGGCACGCTGCTGATCCTCGTGCTCAACGGCGTCAGCTTCGGCGGCGTGCTCGGCTTGTATCAATCCAAGGGCATCATCAGGCTGATCCTGGCCTTCGTTGCGCCGCACGGCGTGCTCGAGCTGAGTGCCGTCTGTATCGCGGGAGGCGCCGGCTTTCTGCTCGCGGCGGGACTCCTCCTGCCGGGACGGCGAACTCGGAAGCGTGCGCTGATCGAAAACGGGCGCCGCGCGATACGACTCGTCGCCGCCGCATCGGTCATGCTGCTCGTCGCGGGCACACTCGAAGGCTTTGTCTCACCGATTCCCTCGTGGACGCTGAGCGCGAAGCTCGCCGTTTCCGGCGCCACGCTGGTGCTGATGATTGTCTATCTCAGCTCCGCGCGTGAACGTCCTCTCACGCCCCCCGACGAGACTGCGGAAGAGGATCCGGAGCTGTTGGCGCTGCGCTGAAAAAAAAAGGAACTGGGGAGTTGATCGATCACAGCGCCCCGCGCGCCTTGATCTCCAGGTACCGATTCACGACCGCCGCGGTCATCGATGCGGGCGAGACGTCCAGCACCGTGACGCCGGCCGCGCGCATGCGCTCGATCGCCTCCGCACGGGCCGCGATGAGCTCTTCCGCGGCAGCACTCTCGTATAGCGTCTGCTCATGGCTCGACGCGGGTTGTGAGGCGACATCGATCGCGTCGTTGCGCAGTGCGACGACGACCACGAGATGACGCGCCGCGCTGCGTGCCACGTGCGCGATCAGCGCCCGTGACGCGCGTGCGTCGATGACATCGGTGAAGAAGACCATCAACGCGCGACGACGCTGCCGAACGGCGAGAAAACGAAATGCAGTGGCGTAATCCGGCTCCGTGAGCGTTGCCTGCACGGGAATCAGCGCGTTGCGCACGGTCCGAAGGGCCGCTTGGCCTCGCTGCGCCGGAACGAACGCCCGCACTTCGTCGTCGAAAACGATCACACCAACTCGGTCACCGGCGCCGGCGGCGACGTCCGTCAATACGAGCGCGGCCGAGAGCGCGTGCTCGAACCGCGTGAACGGTCCGGCGAGCTGGGTCATCGATCGCCCGGCGTCGATCAGGCAAAAAACCGTTTGTGACTGCTCGACCGTATACTCTCGCGTGATCGTCTTGGCGCGGCGCGCGGTCGCTTTCCAGTCGATGTGTCGTGGATCGTCGCCAACGACGTACTCACGCAGGCTCGCAAAACTGCGCCCCTCACCCTGGCGCCTAACAGTTCGCACTCCGGCATCGTAGAGGCGGTGCTGGATCGCGAGAAGTCGGAACCGTCGAACGCTCGAAACGGACGGCGTGACCAAAATCGAGTCGTCGGGCAGCCAGCGAAGGCGCCGCGCCATCAGCCCGAACCGCGTTCGCACCCGCAGGGCAATCGGGCCCAACGCGAAGCGACCGCGCACGGCCCCCGAGACCGGCACCGTCAGTTGCGCGGAGCCACGCGCTGGGACGTCGAGCTCGTGCGTCACCGCTCCACCATTCACACCGACGGGCAGATCATCCTCCAGCCGAGCGCGCAATGGCATACCCCAATTCGATCGTACGACATACTCGCCTTCGAGGTGATCACCAATGCCAACGCTCGGCGGCAGGGTTCGTTCGACGCCGATGTCACGCATCGCAGGGAGGGACATAGCGTCGGCGACGACCGCGGCGACAATCACCGAGGCCATGACGATGATTCCGATGCGACCCGCCGACCCCGGAAGGAGCCAGAGCGGGGCGAGCACGGCGATCGCCAAGGCGAGGCGGGGCTCGGGCGTGAGCTGTACCAGCGGTCGCCGCACCTTCAACTGCTCACTGCGGCGCCGGAACGCGCGAGACCAAAACGGCGAGGACATCGTCCGGCGTGCGCCCTTCGACCTCCAGTTCCGGTGCGAGCGTGATGCGATGACGAAGTACGCTTGCGACGCGGCTCTTCACGTCATCTGGCACGACGTAATCACGCCCCTCCAGCACGGCCCCGGCACGCGCGGCTCGCATCAGCGCCACCGACGCGCGAGGCGAAGCACCCAACGAGACGGATGTCTCCCCACGCGTCGCACGTGTGATCGAGGCGATATACTGACGCACTTCCGGCGCGACTTTCACGCTATCGACGAGCCCACGCAGTTGCATCGCCGCACCTTCGCCTACCACCGCCGGGACAATTGCGTCGCCAGTTCGCTCCGGATCGAATCCGGCCTCGTGGTGAGCCAGCATCTCGAGCTCCGCCTCGGCGGATGGGTACCCCATCACCGTCTTGAGCAGAAACCGATCGAGCTGCGCTTCAGGTAACGGATACGTTCCCTCGTGCTCGACAGGATTCTGTGTTGCAAAAACTGTAAATAGCGAATCCAGCGGTCGCGTGCGGCCGTCAACGGTAACCTGGCGCTCGGCCATCGCCTCGAGTAAGGCCGCCTGCGTCTTTGCCGGCGCCCGGTTGATTTCGTCCGCGAGCAATACATCGGTGAACACGGGGCCCGGCTGGAACTCGAAGCCCTTTGCTGGTTCACGTAGCAGACTGACGCCGGTGACGTCTGAGGGCATGAGATCGGGCGTGAACTGAATGCGCGCAAACTTGAGCCCAAGAGCCGCGGACAGCGTGCGCACCAGTAACGTCTTCGCCGTGCCCGGTACGCCTTCGATGAGCAAATGACCGCGCGCAAGAAAGGCAACGAGCGCGTCCTCGATGGCTGCGTCCTGTCCGACGATACGTGAGGCAACTGCTTCTCGTACACGCGCGAGCAACGCTGCGCCCTGCTCGAGTGCTGGCGACGGCGCTGGTGCCGGCGACGCTCCTTGATCCGATGTAACCGTCATCTCCGCTGAGTGAGAAGTGTTTCTTCGACGCGCTTGAGCGCATCGCCAACCGCCTCGAACTCGCGTTTGCCGATGGGGCCGGCGAGCGCGCGGCGGACGAGTGCCACGTCGTCGGCGAGCGCCGGCACTCTGGCTGCGTCTTCCAGGAACAGTGCATCACTTTCGGTCGCCGTTAGGCGCAGATTACGGCGAACGCCTCGATCGACACGACGTCGTACGCCGCGCAACAAGCGCGAAGTCGCCGTGCGTGTGCCCCCAACCCGGCCGTAGGCCTGCGCGAGCGCGGTCACGTGCTCGAGCGGAGAACGTCGCTCGATGCGCTCGGCGTCGTAAGCTGGCAACGCGCGGGGCCCGAGCGCGAGCAGGAGTACGAGCCCACCAAGCATTGCCTGAAGCAACACATGCCCCGACGCCGCGCGCGAGAGGTAGTCGAAGATCGCGCGCATCGTGCCCGGATGCGTACCAAACCCCTGATGGTATTCATCGAAGAGCAAATGATCGCGTCGCACTTCACCAACGGAGAGGTACTCGAGCATCCGGACGGCAACGACGTCGATTCCCCACCGGCACACGCGCAATACGTCGTTGCGCAAGACGTCCGCATCGGAGATCACGACCACTCGGCCACGCCCTTCCGGAAAACCGGCGGCAGCGAGCGAAGCACCCCGCGTCGAGTCGCGGCTCCGGTCCAGCGACGCGCGAGCGAAAACGACCGTGCCCGCGGGTCGAGGGCCGGCCCACTCGAACCGATAGAGGTGGATTGTTTGGTCGGGCCACAGCGCGAGCGCACCACCGTTGGGTTGTGCGTTGGCACACTCCACACTCGCCTCGGTCTCCTCGTCGTCCTTCTTGCTCGTGTCACGCTGCGCCACGCCATAGTGCCGCGCCTGCAGTGTGTCGCTCGCGCCGGCGACGCGCGGCGCCTCGGCGATCCCCGCTGCAGCGGGCTCATAGATCCCATCGAACACACTTCGTTTCACGCGCAACGAATCGTCGAGCGGCGTACCGCTGTTCATGACATAAATGAGCGCCGCGCCGGAACGCACGTGCTCGAGAAGATTGTGCGTTTCGACAGCTCCCAGTGGTTCAACCGGAGCGAGCACGCCGATGATGGTGCGCCGATCGGCCTCGATCATACCGCCGGCGGTCCACCGCGCGACACGCCAGCCGAGCCGTGAGGCGACCTCGAAAATCAATTTGGCGCCTTGCGGGTTCGTGGAGAACGTCGTGAGGCGCGAATCGCCCGTGCGACCACCAACCACCTCCGGCATCAGTAGTGCAGCCACGACGATCAGCGACAACACTGCCGCGAGGGCGATCCAGCGCCGCTTGCGGCGTCGCCGGAGTGCCGCGTCGTCGGTGCCGTGGCCGTTAGGCGCGACCGGAGGCGTCATGCCGCGCGCTCGCTCTCACGGGCGCTGCTCACCGTACGTGCGTCGTCGAGGAGCGCCGCATATTCCGCGGCATCACACGTTCCGGTGCCATAAATGATCCGGTCGTAACGCCGGCCAAAGCGGCGGAACGGCGCATGAGTGGGAGCGCTTCGCCGTCGAAGCTCGCGGACGTAGTCGCCGGTCGTCTTCGAGGCGTGCAGACGGATTTGTCCCCGCGTCGCGAGCACGCCGAGCGTCGCGCGATAGAGCGCGTGCGCCGCCTCTGTGAATCGGCCCACAGCCGCCAAATCCTCCGCCGATCGCCACGGATCACTCGCAGAGGTCACTCGTCCACCGTGAAGCACCGCGCTCTCGGCGGGCGTCGTTCGCAGTCGCGCCGCATAGACGACGCGCGCGACGACGAGCGTGACGACAACCGCAGCCGCAATCGTCGCGACGACGCGGCCGTGCGGGACGCCACCGAGCGTCTGAAACAGCCGGGTCAGCATCTCGCCAATCCACTGCAGCATTCGATCGAACAACGATCGCGTGAATTCACGATGATAGGCCGCTTGCTTCACGACAGCGGCCACCGTGTCGTGAATTGCCACGCGCGGCCAGACGGTGACGGCTTCGCCCACAGGCATCTGTTGAACCGTCATCGAACCGACGTTCTCCCTCGCGGCCTCAGGTGATGCTCGTAGCGGGTGGCGCGCCCAGCGAGCCGGCCATGACCTCGATGTCGAAACCCTCGGCACGGATTCGCGCATCGTAGTACAGGATCATCTGCGTTATCCCGATGAGTGGATACGCAATGACCGTGTAGAGTGTTTGTGCAACTACAGTCACCGCGCTCCCAGCCATCAGAGCAGCGGACAAGAGCGCGATGACGCCGACAGCAAGAGAGAGCAACCAGAAGATCAGAAAAATCAAAAAGAACGTGAGCAGGATGTGACCCTTGCGATCCTTCGATAGCGTTGAGGATCGCGTGAAGGCCTCCATGATCCCGCGATTTTCGATGACAATCAACTGAAAGATCGCGAAGTAGCGAGCAACCGCGTAAAAGATCCACACAAACGCGATGAGAAAACCAAGGAAGATGAACAGGCCGTTGGTCAGCAGCGTTCCAACAATCAGCGGGATGAAACCAAGTGTAACCACCAACGCCAGCAGAATACCGGCGCCGATCAAGCGCGGCACGAGCTTGGCCACGGACTGAATCACCTCGGAAAGCGCGATCGGCCGCTCCAGGTACACCTCCGACGAAAAGCGTATCAAAACAGCGGACATGAGCGTATACGCGAGAACGCTCACGACGAGGACGACGATCTGTCCGGTGGTCGAAGCCGTCGTGATCTGCGCGGCCGTTCCAAACGACGTGCCGCGAAAGAAGACCAACTGAGCCACGATCAGCGGCGCGTATGGCACGGCCGCCATCAGGACGTACTCGAGCGCGTCACGCTTGTACAGCTGGAAAGCGGCGTCGACGATCTCGGTGACGGACCGCGCGCGAAGTCGAAGATCGGACATGGCCAGCAGAATGGAAGGTCGGCGTGCGCTGAGGCGGGTGGTTCCAAAATGACGCAGACCACCCTTCGCGGCTAGACGTCCGCCCAAAGTTCTCGCGCGTTGGCGCTCGCGAGAAGCTCCTCTATGACGTGGCGCGCGCTGTCTTCTATTCGACGGTGACGGACTTCGCGAGGTTGCGCGGTTGATCGACGTTCAGCCCGCGTTTCACAGCTACATAATACGCCAGCAACTGGAGCGGGATGACGGAGAGGATCGGATAGAGCATGTCCTCGGTTTGCGGGATCCGAATCTCGTAATCGATCAGATTCTCGAGCACGTCTTCCTGCTGGCTCGTGATCGCGATGACCTTCCCGCCGCGCGCTTTCACCTCTTGGATGTTCGAGACAATCTTGTCGAATACCGAATCGTGAGGCGCAACGAACACGACGGGCATGTTCTCGTCGATCAACGCGATCGGTCCATGCTTCATTTCCGCCGCGGGATAACCCTCGGCGTGGATATAGCTGATCTCCTTCAGCTTCAACGCGCCCTCGAGGGCAACAGGGAAATTGTAACCCCGTCCCAGGTAGAGGAAATTCGTTGCGTTCTTGAACTGCTCGGCCAGCAACTCGATCTCGTTTGCCCGATCGAGAATCGACTGAATCTGCTCTGGCAGCCGCAGCATCGCTTGCGCGATCTGACGCCCCTTCATGACCGACATCTCGCGGAGCCGGCCAATTTTCAACGTCAGCAGAGCGAGCGCGATCACCTGACTCGTGAACGCCTTGGTCGAGGCGACGCCGATCTCCGGTCCCGCGTGCAGGTAAATGCCGCCGTCGTCCTCGCGCGCCATCGTCGAGCCGACAACGTTGACGAGTCCGAGAGTTCGCGCGCCACGTCGCTTTGCCTCACGCATCGCGGCAAGAGTATCCGCGGTTTCGCCGGACTGCGAAATCACGATGCAAAGCGTGTTCTTGGTGACGAGCGGATTTCGATAGCGGAATTCCGATGCGTACTCGACCTCGACCGGAATCCGAGCGAGCTCTTCGAGATACAACTCGCCAATCAAGCCTGAGTGCCAGCTTGTCCCGCAAGCCGTGATGATGATGCGGTCGAGATCGAGCAACTGCTGACGCGTGAGATTCAATCCGCCCAGCTTCGAGAAGCCTTCGTCAACGACGAGACGACCTCGCATCGTGTTCTGAATCGTCGTCGGCTGCTCGAAGATCTCCTTGAGCATGAAATGGTCGAAGCCGCCCTTCTCGATCTGATCCAGATCCCAGTCGATTCGGCTCACTCCCTTGCGTACGCGGCGCGCGTTCAGGTCGAGCACTTCGTAACCATCACGCGTGAGGACACCCATCTCTCCATCGTCGAGGTACACCACCTGACGCGTGTGCTGCAGAATGGCGGCGACGTCGCTCGCAACGTAGAACTCGCCTTCGCCGAGGCCGAGAAGGAGCGGGCTCCCCTTCCGCGCGGCAACGATCTTGTCCGGATCTCGGCTGGAGATCACGGCAATGCCATACGTCCCTTCGACCAGATGCAGCGCGTCGATCACAGCGTCCTCGAGCGGATCGTCATCCATCGCCGCCTCGATCAGGTGCGCGAGTACCTCAGTGTCGGTCTCGGACTGGAAGGTGTGGCCCTGCTGGATGAGCATCTGCCGGAGCGCGCCGTAGTTCTCGATGATGCCGTTGTGGACGACGGCGATCGTGTTTGTGCAATCGTGATGCGGGTGCGCGTTGCATTCGTTAGGTGCGCCGTGCGTCGCCCAACGCGTATGCGCGATTCCGATCGAGCCATGCACCGGCGCGTCCCGCACCACCGACTCCAGCACGGAAATCTTCCCCTTCGCTTTCCGCATCTCGAGGCCCGCGCCGTTCATCGTCGCGATGCCAGCGGAGTCATAGCCGCGATACTCGAGGCGCTTGAGACCCTCGATCAAAAGCGGTGTCGCGGTTTTCGGTCCGATGTAGCCGACGATTCCACACATGGAAATGCACTCCCTGGTGATTGCCCCTTTCGAGGTGCTAGATGCTAGAACACAGGCGGAGCATTAGCACCTCGCACCTCATTTCAACTTCTCCAACGGCTCTCTCGCTCTCCCTACCAGCTCCTTCGCTTCGCGCTCTGTGGGCGCTTCCGCAATTACCCGCACGATCGGCTCTGTTCCTGATGGGCGCACGTGCAGCCACCGATCCGACCACGCCAGCCGCAATCCGTCCTGAGTATCGATGCTCGCATCCGAAAACGCCTGTCGGAGCGTTCTGTACACCGAATCGAGGCTGGCCGCCGGCCGCTCCAGCTTGTCTTTGACGATCACGTACCGCGGCAAGTCCCCCACTATTGACGACAGCGGCCGACCCTCTTCGTGCATGAGTTGCAGCGTCAATGCAGCACCCA
>DATEGN010000177.1:0-6648 GCA_035280125.1 Gemmatimonadaceae bacterium
CAAAGTTGCCCTCAGCGTCCGCGCCGGGGAGCTCGTGCTCGGCTCCGTGCTCCGCACGCCGCAAGGAATCAAGATGACAGCGCGCTTGCTCGAGGCGTCGAGCGGCGCGCAGCGCGCCGCGGCGAGTGCCGAGGGGAGGGCGTCGAGCTATCCGGCACTCGTGGACACGATCGCAAATGAGCTCCTCGCCCAACAGGCGGGGGAGCAGAAGCACTTGTACTTGTTGCAGCATCTGCCGACGTCGGCTGTGAGCGCGTACGTGGAGGGCAAGCGAAACTATCGGGCGGGAAAGTACGATGAGGCCGTGACGCTCTTCGAGCGCGCGCTCGACTCGTCGCGCGTCGCGGGCGGTGAATCTCGATTTGGCTTCGCGGCACTCGCGCTCATGGCAGCGTCCAACTACGAACAGCTTCGCACGGAGACCGCGGAGCGTGGGTTGCGAATCGCCTGGGCCGTCCGCGATGACTTCAATCTGGGGGATCGTGCCTTTCTCGACGCGTCAGCCGGACCCACCTATCCGCGCGTCTCGACACGGCTCTCCCAACTCCAGGCCTGGGATCATGCGCTCAACGTGCTGCATGACGACCCGGAAGCGTACTATCAGTTCGGGGATCAGCTCTTTCAGGTCGGCAAGTCGGTTCAGTGGGAAGATGCGATTGGCCTTGCGCGCAAAAGCCTCGAGGAGGCAGTCCGCCGTGACTCGACTTTCATTCCCGCCGTTCAAAAGCTGGCCGAGCTCGATCTCGTCACTGGTAATCTGTCACAAGCGGAACAGCTCCTGCGCCGACTTCCGGACGGCGACACCGCGACCGATCGCGCTGGCTTCCTCGAGTGGCGACTCGCGGTCGCTCGTGGCGACGAGCGCAAGCTCGCCGATCTACGGCGTCGCCTGCCGACGCTGAGCCAGAAGAGCGCGCGCGAGATCTGGCTGTCCACTCAGCTCGAGGGGATCGAGATCGACGACGCACGCCGCGCGCTCGACGCGCTCCGCGAGCGTGCGACCCGTCGGGAGGATCGCGCCACCGTCGCCGCGGGTGAGTACCTCCAGGCAATGAATGGTGGACGTCCGCGCGAGGCACTCGGAGCGCTACGCCGATCGATTCCTGAAGATGAGCCGTACTTCACTCCCGTCATCGACGCTCAGATCATACGAGACGCGATCTTCGCAGGTGGCGACGGTGCCGCCGCCGTCGAAGCGGTGAATCGGATGTCGGGGATGCTGGTCGATGCGGCGGCAAACGATGCGCCCACGCACATCGATCTGGCCGCGGAATACGTTCAGCGCTGCGCGCTCGAGGAGTGGCGCCTCGCGCACGGAAACACCGATTCGTGGGCTGCAACCGTTAGGCGGCTGCGCGCGATCGTGCCGACGATCCTACCCGATCGTATTGGTGGGACAAACACCGCCGTCGTCGGCGCCGAGCCAGTGTGTCCGGTGGCGATCGAAGCATGGGCGGCAACGATGCTGCACCAGCCAGACGCACGCCGGTTGGTGGACCAGCTCGACACGACGATGGCGCACGGTCCGCAGGACGTCGACAGCCCGATCGGGAATCTGCTCGTCGCACGACTTCGCCTCGCGCAGGGCGACACCGCCTCGGCACTGCACGCTGTTCAGCGGCGTCAGTACGATTTGGATGCGCTCATTTATCTGGGTGTGGCGCTGCGTGAGGAAGGACGGCTCGCCGCGGCGTTGGGCGACCGGCAGACAGCGATTCGTGCATACACCCACTATCTCGCTCTCCGGAGCGCTCCCGAGCCCTCGTTGCAGCCCGAAGCCGCCGGCGTGCGCGCGGCGTTAGGCGCATTGCAAGTCATCGCCCAGGACACTGGGCGCGTCCGACATTCTCCAAGGAGGTCAGATGCTAGCCGGTAGGAGTGTGTGGCTCCGATGCCTTACGACACTGACCGCGCTGCTCCTCGTGGGCGCGTGCGGTAGTGACTCGACACAGACGCAGGTCTCCGAAGCCGGGACGTATCATTTGACGAACGTGAACGGCCAGTCGCTTCCCGTCACGATCACCGGCACGACGCTCGGCACCGTCGTCATTCAGAGCGCGAGCCTGGTGTTGACCTCGGGCAGTCCGTCGACGTTCACCGCGACCATCAACGGCACGGCGGGCGGCAGCGCGACGACGACGTTGGTGAGTGCCGGCGGAACGTACGTGCGATCCGGATCGTCGCTCACGTTGACCGCGACCGGAGTCGCGATTCCGTTCACCGGAACGATCGACAACAATGGCAACGTCGTCGTCGCAGTGCCCGGGCAAGTAATCGGTACGACGGGGACCCTTCAACTTGGCCTCGCCAAGTCCTGAGTGCCGTCAATGCGCCCCTCGACCATTCGCCGTCTTCTCATCGGCGTGAGCGTCGGTATCGCCGCAGCGGTCGGCGGGTCGCCGGTCCTGGCGCAGAGAACGGTTGTCCTGCGCGGGCGCGTCACGGAGCTGGGGAGCGGCCGCCCGCTCGTTGGCGCGCTCGTTCAAACGCCTAACGACACAACTGCCGCGGTCGTCCAGCGCGTGCTGACGAGGTCGGGCGGACGGTTCGTCCTCGCCGTACCGAACGATGCCCACGATGTGCGGGCGACGCTCCTCGGCTACGAACCGCGCGTGGCGCCGATCCCATCTACACCGTCGAGCGGCGACACGATCGAAGTCGAGCTCGCGCTCGCGCCGCTCGGTATCGCGCTCGACCCGATCGTCGTTACAGCGAGTCGCTCCGAGGAGCGTGCGAGCGCCGCGCCCGCGACCGTGACGGTGGTTCAGGCAGCCGAAGTCGAAGAGAAGCCGTCGGTGACGCCTGTCGAGCACGTGCGCGAGGCGCCCGGCGTCGACATTGCAACCACCGGGATCATCCAGAGTCACATCGTAACGCGTGGCTTCAACGGCGTGTTCTCGGGCGCGCTGCTCGTGCTCACCGACTATCGCTTCGACATTGTACCATCGCTCCGCGTGAACGAGCCTTGGCTCATTCCGGCGACGAACAGCGACATCGATCGCATCGAGGTCGTGCTCGGCCCCGCCGCGGCGCTTTACGGGCCTAACGCGGCCGCTGGTGTGCTGCAGATCTTTACGAAGTCGCCATTCGACTCACCGGGAACGACGCTGAGCGTCGGCGGTCTCGCGCGGAGCGGGAATGCGAACGGGCCAGCAGGTGGCGGCGAGCAACTGGCGCTGCGTCACGCCAACACCATCGGGACACGATTCGGATACAAGGTCGCGGCGCAGTATCTCAGTGGCAGCGACTGGCGCGGGTTGGATTCGGCCGAAGTCAATGCGCGCCGCGACCTGATCAACGGCGGAATGGATTCCACGCGAATCGTCATCGGCAAGCGGGATTTCGCCGTCTCTCGCTGGAGCGTGGAAGGCGAAGCGCAGTTCAGGCCTGACGAGCAGTCGGAGCTCGATGTCGGCGCGGGCCGGACACACGCCGGCAGCGCCATCGAGCTCACCGGCGTTGGCGCGGTGCAGGTGCGCGATTGGAGTTTGGACTATTATCAAGCGCGCTTCCGTCGCGGCGACCTCTTCGCTCAGGCGTTCGCGAACGTCAATCAGGCTGGCAACACGTTTCTGCTTCGCAGCGGCGATCCTGTTGTCGACCAATCGCGGATGTTCGTCGGACAGATTCAGAACGCAACCGGACTCGGCGCACGCGAAACGCTGACGTACGGGCTCGACTTCCAGCGCACCGAGCCGCGCACCGGCGGCACGATCGACGGCCGGAACGAGAATGACGACAACATCGACGAGAGCGGCGGCTACCTCCAGTCGGAAACACATCTCACGCCGCGGCTCGACGCCATTCTCTCGGGGCGTGTCGACTGGAACGATCGGCTGCCTAACGCCGTCTTCTCGCCGCGTGCGGCGCTTCAGTTCCGGCCCGTGGATGGGCACATCCTGCGTCTCACCTACAACCGCGCATTCGAGACGCCGACGCCGCAGGATCTGTTCTCCGATCTTGTCGCCATCAGAGATCCCGGCGGACTCCCATTCGACGTGCGCTCGGTGGGCGTACCACGACACGGCTTCACCTTCGCGCGAAATTGTGGCGGGGCGACCGGTTTGTGCATGCGATCTCCATTCACCGGCGAACAAGCTGGCGCCGTCGACGCGACCACCGCCTGGGCAACGGTCGTCAAGCTGGCGAACCTTCAGGGGTGGGGAGATCTGAGTGGCGTTCCCGCGCCCACAGCGGCTGACGTCAGCTCTGTCCTCCGACTCGCGGACATCTCCGGTGCGAAGCCGAGCTTTGTGTCGTTCGATCCAAACCAGGCGAGCAACGTTCCTGGTTTGCAACCCAGCGTCACGAACACGATCGAAGGCGGCTACAAGGGTCGCGTCGGCGATCATTTCCGTGTCGCGCTCGACGTGTACTACGAATGGCGCCGGAACTTCGTCGGCCCGCCGCAGGTGATCACGCCGTTGGTCTTCCTCGACGCGACGTCGCTCGCCGCCTATCTGGCGAAATACATGTCGCCAGCGGAGGCGACTGGTCTCGCGACGAAGATCGGTGGCACCAGCGGCTCGACAACAGACACCGGGTTGCCGTTAGGCACGATCTCGCCGACGGGCGAATACGGTGGCGGCTCGGACGTGCTCGTGACGTACCGCAACTTCGGTTCGCTTCACCGCGTTGGCAGCGACGTCGGTGCACAGTGGGCCATCACGGATGCCGTGTCCCTCACGGGCGCGTACTCGTGGACGAACAAGACGCTGTGGAGTCGAGCGGAGCTGGGCGGAATCTCCGACCTCGCACTGAACGCGCCCGGTAATCGTGCGAGCTTCGCCGTGCAGCGACGAGATGCGTCGCGAGGATACAGTGTGTACGCGCGCGCTCGTTATGTCGGGGCCTTTCCGATGAACTCGGGTGTCTACGTCGGGGATGTCGCCGCGTACACGCTCGTTGACGCGGGTTTCGCGTATCGGCTGCCTCGACAACCGGACCTGCTGCTCACGGTCAGCGCCGACAACATCCTGGACAAGCTGCATCAGGAATTCATCGGCGCACCACAGGTTGGGCGCCTCATCATGGCGCAAGTCGAGTACACCGTCCGGTGAGCAAGGCTCACTGGTGGCGACAGGCAGCCGCCTTATCAGGTGTGGCGCTCGCCGCGATGCGCGCAGCGCCCGCGCGATCTTCGGACCTCCCAACAGCACGGGAAGTCATCCAGCGGCACGTCGCCGCGATCGGTGGTGAGGCCGCCGTCAAGGCAATCACGTCGCGATATGTCTGGGCGCGATACGAGTATCCAGCGCGCCGATTGCGCGGTTCACTCGAGCTCTATGCCGCGCGCCCCAATAAGCGTTTGCTCAAGATCGAGTATCCGGACCTGGGAACGGAGGTCACCGGATTCGATGGCAAGATTGGTTGGACATCGAAGCCGGGTGAGGCGGCGCGTCCGGTCGAAGGCGCGGACCTCGCTTTGCTACGCGATCAATCCGTCTTCGATTTCGATCTGCACCCGGATTCGTCGTTTCGCTCGATGACCACGGTCGACAGCACTGACTTCCAGGGACATCGCTGCTACCGTCTCCGCCTCGTGAGCATCACCGGTCGTCAGTGGTTGGAGTACTACGACATCGTGACCGGCTTGTTCGTCGGGAACATGTTCCGTCAGGAGACGGAGCAGGGGCCGATTACGGTGGTGACCGTCGTGTCCGACTACCGACCGTTCGACGGCGTACGCCTGCCGACGCGGCTCAGCATTCGTGCGGCGTACGTTGAGCGAATTGTTACCGTTGTCCGCGTGCGCGACAATCAGGTGGACGCTTCGGTGTTCGACGCGCCGCCGAAGCTGCGCGGCGCTGTCTCCAGCCGCCTCGACTGACCATCACGCGATTGTTTGGCGGCGAGCGAGGCGCAAGACTCTGAGCGCCACCTCTCGATCGTGCTCAATAGCGAGAGCGAGATACACGGTGGCCATACCGCCGGAGCCGAGCTTGAAGCGCGCGAGTCTGCTGTATAAGACACTTGTCTTATATATACTACAGGCGTACTATACATCAGACACAACCTCCCGCGACGATGCCCCGACCCTCCCGCCAGAGCCGCCTGCGAGCACCCCTGAACGAGATGCTCGGCACCGAAGCAAATGTGCGGCTGCTGCGGGTGCTGACGCTTGCGGGAACGCCGCTCGCCGCGGGGGAAATCGCGCTGCGTGCGGGACTGGGGCGAACCGGCGTCTACCCAGCGCTCGCGGCGCTCGAGGCCACCGGGGTCATTGAGTACGTCGGTGCGGGAGCTCAACGCCAAGTTCGATTCCGTGAGGAGCATCCGCTGAGTGGCGCGATCGAAAGCCTCTTTCGTGCCGAAGCGGATCGCTTGGACGCGCTCGTTGAGCAACTGCGATCGGTATTCCGCTCGTTGCCATCGCGACACGTGTTATCCGCCTGGCTCGACGGCACGGCGCTCACAGACCGCGCCATGCCAGACTCGCGGCCCAATGAGGATTTTTTGACGTGTTACCTGGTGGCTGAGGCCAAGCCGCTATCAGACGTCATAAAGGAAGTGCAGTCGCAACTTCCCAAGGTCGAGCGCCGCTTCGATCTCAACCTCGATGTCGTTGGCATGACGCGAAGCGAGATCACGGCGCGGCTGAGCCCCGCCGCCTTTCGCGACCCAGTTCTCCTCGCGGGCGTGCCGCCG
>DATEGN010000178.1:0-8857 GCA_035280125.1 Gemmatimonadaceae bacterium
GGTCGTCTCCTCGGAGTCCGCGCGCAACCTCCAGTTCGCTCATTCATTCGGTTCTCTGGGCCAGATCATTCGAAACGTGGTCGTTCAAAGACGAAGCACGCATGCCATCGTTCCCGACATCTTGGGCATGCTCATGGGATCGCGCGATCGGGAGAGCGCCCGTGGCATGTCCGAAGCGCAGATCGTCAATGAAATCAAGACACTGATTGTTGCCGGTCATGAGACGACGGCGAGCACTCTGAATTGGTTGTGGTATTTGTTGTCTCAGCACGCAGCCATCGAGGACAAGCTCTCGGATGAGCTGGACGTCATTTCGCTTGATGAGGCTCAAGGCCAGGATGCACTCTCGCGATTGATCTACACCCGGC
Organism: Gemmatimonadaceae bacterium; assembly: GCA_035280125.1. Lineage (GTDB taxonomy): Bacteria > Gemmatimonadota > Gemmatimonadetes > Gemmatimonadales > Gemmatimonadaceae > AG2. Next base: position 369 of record DATEGN010000178.1, read on the forward strand.
AAGTCATCGAGGAGACGCTGCGTCTGTACCCGGCGGGCTGGCTGCTGACAAGAAAGGCAATCAAGGACGATTCTCTCGGGCCATACTTCGTTCCCGCCGCGACCGAGGTCTACATTCCCATCTACTTCATTCAACGGTACCCTGGCCATTGGCCCGACCCCGATCGCTTTTCTGCCGATCGTTCGGCGTCTCGGCATGCTCTGGCAATGCTTCCATTCTCCGCCCGCCCAAGGAACTGCATCGGCGAAAGCCTGGCGGGAATCGAAATGCAAGCCCACATCATGCTTATCGCGAAGCGATTGCGCCTGCAAATCGCTGACAGCAAGGCTCCGGAGCTCGACATCGGCGTGAATCTGAGAAGCAAACACAATTTCGTCATGCGACCGAATCTCCGGCCGGCGCCGAGCACTGATTATTTGCAGCTCCCGGCCGATGCATACCAACTTCGCAGCCTGGCCGGCAGGACGACGTCGCCTCCAGCCCTGCATTGAAAACGAGCACTCGCTACGTGATGCCTATTGAAGAGTCAGCGCGCCTGCGCATCGAGTTGTGTCGCGAGCAGGACATCAACTCTGTGATGACGTTCATTCACGAGGAATGGGCGAAAAATCACATCCTGTCTCGAGACGAAGCGCTCTTTCGTTGGCAGTACGACTCGACGAATGGTTCGGGCGCCACAGACAATCCAAGTGTGCTCATCGCTTGGCGCGGCGATCGGATCGTCGGCATGCTTGGCCTTACTCCAATGCGCTGGCTCCAGAACGGGACTACGCATAGCGGAGCATGGTCTTCACACTGGTATGTCGTACCCGAACTGCGTGCATCGCCAGTGGCGTTTCTACTGATTCGCCATGCACAGCAGCTCGGGTTCGAAGTGAATGGCACCGTTGGCACCAGCGCAGCGGCGATTCTTCGTGTGCGCGGGTACGAGATCATTCCCGAGATTCCGCGCCGAGTGGCCATCATCGACCCCGCCAAGACCGCGGCGCTGCTTCTCGCGGGTGGCGTCGACGCGTCGAGGGAAAGAGAGATCATCGAATTCTGCGACCGTTCAGTTTCAGCGGCGAAACCACGAGAAGCGAATCACGAATGGGCGGTCGGCGAGTGGAGTACGGATGTCGGCGAGTCATGGGACGCATGCTGGAAGGAAGCGATAGCGCCGCGATTCGCCGGTGCGGTGCGGGACAGCGCCTTCATTCGATGGCGCTATCTGAACCATCCGACGTTCCAGTATCACGTCTCTGTGGCGCGGCACTGTCCATCCGGCACGGTCCACGGGGTGCTTGTGTCGCGTCTCGAAACGGTGAGAGGCAGGACCGAAAAGGTGCTGCGAATCTGCGATCTGCTCACTGACCGTACGGCACCGGCGGATTGCTTGCTGCAACACCTCATTCAGACGGCGCGGCAGAATGGCGTGGCATTCGCTGACTTTTATTGCACGAAATCCATCGATTCGTTGAGCCAATATGGCTTCTTCGCCGAGCACGCGACGACCGACGAGTTGACGCTTCCGTCACGGCTTCAGCCGCTCGAGTCGGGTGGACGGCCGTTGAATGCAGCGATTCGCCTGCCCGAGGCTCTCCGCGGCACAATCGGCGATTTGCTTGCGCGTGGCGAGTTGTACTTGACTAAGGCTGACGGCGATCAGGATCGGCCGAACTGAAGGCGATGGCAGCTCGGTCGGATGAAACAAACAGGTCGGAGACGGAGTTTCGAGAATGCGAATCAGGTCGGTTGTCTTGACAGCGGCGTCGGCGGTGGGCGGGTCGAGCGTTCTCTACGCGCTACAGGCGGTCCCGAAACCGGCCCCTGAACTCTGGAAGGCCAAGGCTGCCGCGGCGTATCTCGATCAGCGGCAAGCCTGGTGGCAATCGTGGCCCAAAGCGGCGCGCGATCGCGGCACCGTGTGCGTCTCCTGTCACACCGCGCTCCCATATGCTCTCGCCAGGCCTGAGCTACGTGCGACTCTACAAGAGAAGGATCCAACACCTCAGGAGCGCAGGCTCGTTGCCGATGTCGTGACGCGTGTTCGTGCGTGGAACGAAGTGAAGCCATTTTACGGCGACACGACACCCAGTGGTCGGCTCAAGGCCGTGCAGTCCCGCGGAACGGAATCGGTTCTCAATGCCCTGGTGCTCGCGCGCCGAGATCAGCGCGACGGACTCGTGAGCGACGATGCGCGGCGCGCGCTCGCGAACCTGTTCGGCCTCCAACTCACGACGGGCGCCGACGCGGGATCGTGGGCCTGGCTCGACTTCGGCCTCCGGCCATTCGAGTCGTCGACGGCGGTCTATTTCGGTGCCGCGCTCGCTGCGGTCGCCATCGGCAGCGAGCCGCAGGGTTACGCAAGGGCCGCGGAGATCCAGCCTAACGTTGAGCGCCTTCGAGCCTATCTTCGCTCTCATGTCGATCGGCCGATCTGGCATCGCCTCCTGAGGCGCGACAATCCGGACCTGTTCAATCGTGCGATGCTATTGTGGGCGTCTGCCAGCTTACCCGGCTTGCTGTCGACTGACGAACGGAATGCGCTCGTCGCAGCACTCGAGAGCGCGCAGGATAGCGACGGCTCGTGGAAGCTGACATCACTCGGCAGGTGGCGTTACGCGAATGGTGTGTCGGACGAGGTCGCTGGCGACGGGTTCGCTACGGGGCTGATTGCCTACGCGCTCGAGGAGGCCGGGACGTCGCCGAACGAGCCACACCTGTCTCGCGCACTTGCATGGCTGTCCACGCATCAGGACACGGCCACTGGCGCGTGGAGTGCTTCATCGCTGAACAAACGACGCGATCCGCAATCGAACGTCGGGAGATTCATGAGCGACGCCGCCACTGCATATGCCGTTCTCGCCCTGACGCACAACCAGCCCTAGCTCACGAGTTGCGCGTAGCGTCCGCCGAAGTAGAGGAGCGGCCGGCCATCTCGCATCGCCCCGTTTTCGACTTGGGCGATGAAGATCGTGTGATCGCCTGCCTCGCAATGGCTGACGAGCTGACACTCCAGGTGTGCCATCGCGTCGTCCAGTAGCATCACATCGCTCTCGCCTCGTGAGAACGGAACTCCCTCGAAGCGACGCGTTTCGTTCTTGTCGGCAAACCGCCGGGAATGTGATTCATGCTCCGACGCCATGATGCTGATGCCGAGCTTGGGATGGCTCAAGAGAAGAGTGTGCATCGACGCAGCACGGTCCACACAGACGAGGACGAGCGGTGGCGAGAGACTAACGGAGCAAAAGGCGTTGACGGTCATGCCGACATCGCGTTCACCGTCCCGAGCGGTGATGATAGCGATGCCCGAGGCGAATCGGCCGAGGAGTCTTCGAAAGGTCGCGGAATCCATCATCGGATCACCTCAAGCGGTGTTGCCGGCGTCGACCGTCATCATCGTGCCGGTGATGTTCTTCGCCTTATCGCTCAGTAGGAATTCCACGGCGTTCGCGATGTCCTCGACGTCTGCCATTCGTCGGAGTGCGCTTCGGCGGGCGATCTTTTCCCGCTGCTGTTCACCGAGATCGCCGGTCATCTCAGTGTCGATGAATCCGGGCGCCACCGCGTTCACGGTGATCCCGAGCGAGCCCACCTCGCGCGCCAGCGATCGTGTGAATCCAACCAGCGCTGCCTTGGTCGTGCTATACACCGACAACCCGGAATAGCCGGTAAAGCTGACGATGGATGAGATGTTCACGATGCGGCCGCCCTGTCCGGCCATCATCGATCGGACGACGTACTTCGTCAACATAAGCGGCGACAAGGTATTGATACGGATGAGTGTTTCAATATCGGCATCCCGCATCGTCGCCAGCACGCCGTTCGTACCGATACCGGCGTTATTCACCAAGCCGAATATCGGCCCGTAGGTCGTGCGAATGTGCTTCACGAGGTGAGACAGCTCGGTGATGCACCCGAGATCGAATGGTACGAAATGGATCGTGCCGCCGCCGTTCGACGGCGCGCTCATCGCCTCTTTCAGCGCGTCGCTTTCGCGTCGTGCAATTGCAATTACATCGTGTCCCGCCGCGCGCAGAGTCGTCGCGATGCCGAGTCCGAGCCCCCTGCTGCCGCCGGTAACGATCACGTTAGGCATCGCGTCGCCCGAGCTTGCCGGAGGGGGTGACTTGCAGAGCGGGAACAAATCGAATGGATGCCGGCACCTTGTGCGCGGGAAGTGCACGACGACAGGCCGCGAGAATCTCCGCTTTTGTGTTCTCGGTGGACGCGACATCGAGCACATGGTCGGCGGCCGATGCCAGCACGACCTCCGCTGCGACGATTGCTCCGGTAATCGGGTTCTTCCGCGCGGTGACGAGCGACATGCGCACGTCGGGATGGCGATTGATGACCGCCTCGACTTCCTCAGGATGGATCTTGAGACCGCCGACGTTGATGATGCCGCCGCGACGGCCGACGAAGAACCAACGATCACCACGACGTTCGACCACGTCACCAGTGTCGACGAATCCCTCCGCATCGAGGAGCGACTCGCTCTGATTGCCAAGATACCGGAGCGCTGTCCGCGACGAGCGGATCCGCAGCGTGTCGTCGTCGACCTTGAGGTCCACACCGGAACCGTTAGGGAGAAGCAGATCGTCAGGGAAGCCCGCGCGGCCATCGGTGACTTCGAACGCCACCCCCGCCTCCGTCGAGGCGAATGCGTGCGCGACCTTGGCGTGCGGGTAGGTCGACTGGAGATGGTCGATCACGGCCTGATCGGCGATCTCTCCGGACAATCGAGCATACGCCGGCGCTACCGACTTCGCCTCTGGACTCATCAGCGCGCGCCGCCAATGGGATGGCGTTCCCGTTATGTGCGTAACGCCGTGGTCGCGTGCACGCGTCAGAAAGGAGGACGCCGCTTCGCCCGGCGCAGAGAGCACGAGAGAACCGCCACCTACTAACGCGCGCAGCAGGATCTGTAAACCACCGTAACGTCGAATGTCGTAGAAAGTCGCCCAGACGAGGGGTCCCGCAAGAGTCCCCGACGGTTTGATCGCGCCAGTGAGCGTCGCGAGCGTGTGCACCACCATCTTCGGAACGCCAGTGGTGCCCGAGGTGAACAGAATCCACTCGGTCTCGTGCACGGGTGTGCGATCGACGTCCGTGGCGTGCACTGCGCGCTCGCAGCCTACGACTGAGGGGCCGCTCACCCCACTCGCCGGATCGACCGGTCGGTCCGTGAGGATGATCTCGACCTCGGCCGTCGCGACCACATACGGCAAGTGTGCGGGATCAAGATCGGGAGGACATAGCACGACTCGGCGCGCGATCCCGTCGACCTCGATCAGCGCAAGCGCTGCCGCGAGTTGGTCGGACGTCGAGACGAGGACCGATCGCCCGCGAATCTCGTCGATTCGTACGCCGAGCGCGGAGCCCGACGCGAAGTCCGAGAGCGCGACCGTCGTATCACAGGCCCAGAGCGATCGCTCACCCCGGAGACCGGTGTGCGCGATCGATTCCCACAACGACGTGCTACGCGGTGGCATTCGCGTCCATCTTCTCGTACATCTGGACAAAATCACCGAACGTCACCGGGAACTGGGCGTCCTCGGATGCGCTGAAGGGATCGATGCCCAGCGCATCTTCGAGACGGGCGACAACGATCGCAAATGCGAGTGAATCCAGACCGGAATCCATGAGCGCTCGGTCGTCGGTCAGCGGCGCGAGCTTGTGGCGCTGCTCGGTCGCAACCTGCTCGAACTGGGAGACGATCGTTGCTCTGATGCTTGCAGACATCGAGGTAACCTCGGGTGATCAGGGTTGGAACGTTTGACGCGGCGTCAATAATCGTTAGGCCGCGGTACTGCTGGTCGGTACGACAACAGCGACGCATGCATCGGTCAAGGCGTCTACGAGCTCATGGATGTCATCCAGAGTCGCCTCACCGTGCGTTAGGCAGATTCGAATGACATCACGCCCTTCATACTTTGCCACGGCGATCCAAGCACGTCCCGAGGCGAGGACTCGGCTCGCGATCGTACGTACGTCCGGAGCACCTGGTGGCGCCTCGACACACAGCAGGGCAAGTGACGAGTCGTTGCTGATGCGCCACTGCCGTGATGCCAGAGCTTCCCGCAGTCGGTCGATGAGTTCCGCCGACCGCTCGACATGTTGTGCGTAGCCAGACCACCCCGCGGCGGCGAGTGAGAGAAACAAGCGCACACCGAGGAAGCGCCGCGACCATTGCGCTGTTGTGACATACGGGTCCACCGTCGCCGTATTGGACGGCATGAAGCCGGTGGACACCTGGAAGGTCCGCGACAGGATTGTCGGGTCACGCGTGATATACATGCCGCAGCCCATCGTCGTCGCGAACCATTTGTGCGCATCGATCGTGACCGAGTTCGCGAGCTCGATGCCGGCCAGGGCACCGCGTAGTCGATCGGAGGCGAGAACAGCGCCCCCCCAGGCAGCGTCGACGTGCAGCCAGAGACCATACTCGCGCGCGAGATCGGCGCAGCGGCCGATCGGATCGATCATGCCGGCATTCGTGGTGCCGGCGGTGGCGACGATCAAGAACGGCACGCATCCGCGTGCGGTATCCTCTTTGAGCATCGCGGCGAGCGCGTCCGCATCCATTCGGCCAGTACCGTCCGTCGGCACCTGCCTAACGGCTGTGCGGCCAATGCCTGCTTGATGTCCGATCTTCACCCAGGCGAGGTGACTCTCGCGGGAGATGTAAAAAACGGGCTGTCCGGCGAAAGCTCGTGCTCCCTCCAACGAGAATCGATCGTTCGCATTGGTCAATGCACAGAGCACGGCGGTGTAGTTGGCTTCCGAACCGCCCGATGTGAAGTGTCCCGTCGACTCGGCCGGCAGTCCCGCCTTGCGAGTGATCGCACGAATCACATGCGACTCGATCTCCACAGCGGCTGGCGACGTCGTTGCCGTCGCGAGTTGCGGGTTGAAGGCACCCGTGATTCGATCACCGCAGAGGGCGGGAAAACTCGGTGCTGGATTGAACAGCCCGAAATACCGAGGATTCGTCATGTGGACGACACCATGCTCGAGTTGAGCAATTGTCCACGGGAGCAGCTCGTCGAGACCAATCGGCGATTGAAATTCGAAGGCCGCCAGCTGCCGTCGCAGCTCGGCCATGTCGATCGTCGGCACCACGGACCCGCGCGCTACGCGCTCGTTTGCGCACAGGAGCTCGCGCGTGAGATAGTCATCCCATCTCACACGTTCAGCGCGCGGTGGAAAGAGCGCAGCAACCGAGGGCGTCGAATCGTTTGAGGACATGCGGAGTCCTACGGCGAGGGTACGATTGCCGCTTCCACAAGGCCGGCGGACCGTCTCTCGGCCGCAACCACAGCAAGCCAATTGCTGTAAAGCCGAACGGCAGCATCGTGCCACAGGTGCGAGAGCCCTGCCCCGGAGCCGATACCTGGAAATTCGTCGAGCACGTCTCGCGAGCGGTGTTGGTGAGCGCGCGTCCGAAACGCCTTGAATGCTCGCGTCATCTCATCGTCGAAATAGCCGCGTGGCATTTCCGGATAGCGGTCCATCGTCTCGGCAAGAAAGCGGCCTACATCGCGCCGGTACTCGCGGAATAGCGCACCCGCGTCGTACTCCGGGTGGCCTTGAAAGAACACAAACAACGTGCGCCGGCGCTGTATGAACGCGTCGGGGCCTGCGTCTCCCGAGTATGAGAGAATTACATATCCCGCGGCGAGAAGCTCGGTGGCACGCAGCGTGTTGAGGCGCGAATGTGGGATAGGCCATGATGCAGGCAAGCCGGACAGCAGCGGATGATCGGAGATCTTCTCGCAGCGGAATAGGCCGGAGATTTTTTCGCCGAGCCGGTGTCGCTCGATTCCGTCCAGGTGAAGGACGGCCGCATGCGCGGCCAGACACGACCAGATGGTCGGTGTCGCCGTGTCGTTGGCCCAGTCGACGAGTCGGGTGAGCGAGCGCCAGTACACTTCGTCGGGCATCGACGCAGTTCGGGGCTCGGCACCGGTCACGATCAAACCATCCATATCCGCCGTCCACAACTGCTCAATCGGCTCGTAATGATCGCTCACGTACTTGCGACCCGCCTCGCCTCGAATCAACTCGGGGAATGAGAATAATCGCAATCGAACGTCGAAGTCAGCACCGGCGGCGGCGAGCAACGTACCGAATTGATCTTCGGTCGTTTGGAGCGCGGCATCGGGCATGTTGTTCACGAGCCCGATGACGAGACGCTCGCGCCCACCAAGAATTGGCGAGTCGGTGCTGCGGTTCGTCGAATCGAGCGACGTAGTCATTGCGTTGAGACGTGCGATGCCGACGACAGGCTGCGATTGTCGGTTCCCGATTGCCCGATGGAGTGCGCGGGAACTGCCTCGTCGAGTGCCTGATCGAGGTCGGCGAGGATATCATCGATGTGCTCGATGCCGATGCTCACGCGAATCATCTCGGGCAGCACGCCAGCCTTCGCTTGCTCGGCAGCGTTCATCTGCCGATGCGTCGTCGATGCCGGATGACAGGCGAGCGACTTCGAGTCACCGAGG
>DATEGN010000179.1:0-2956 GCA_035280125.1 Gemmatimonadaceae bacterium
ATCGCTTGCTTCCGGACATCGCGATCGGGATCGTTCTTGGCGATATCCATCAACTTGTCTACCGCCTCGGGATCGCGCTGCCGCTGCGAGAAGACGAAGATGAGTTGATTCTGAATCTCGGACTGGCCCTTCATCTCGTCATAGAGATCGACGAGCTGACGAACACCGACGCCGCCCTGACCAGCCCAGAAGAGCGCGTTCTTGCGCGCCTCGATGGAAACCGACTTGTCACGCGCGATGTCGATGAGCCATCGCGTCGCTTCCGGCGTATGCGCTTGCGAGATCGCTTGAATGACGCTTCCCTGAATCTCTTCGTTCCGCGTCCGTCCGAAGAGCTCGCGCAAGAAGCGTGTGTCGTCCGCGTCCCGATGCGTCTGGCCGAACCAGAAGATCGCTTGCGTTCGCGCATGTGTGGACTTGCGCTCGTCGGACGCGATGCGTCGCAGAGCCGCGTCGGACCGCTCGTCGCGGGTTTGGGAAAGGGCAAAGACTGCCTTGTCGAGGATATCGTCATCCGTTGCGTTGGCGGCGATCGAATCGAGCGCGGTGACGGCGCGCGACGACCGCGACTGGCCTAACCACTGAATTGCCTCGGCGCGCACATCCGAGCTCGGGTCGGAACGGGCGACCTGAAGCAGGAGATCCGTGGCTTCATCGCTCCGCTTCTGTGAGACGATGAACACAGCATGCTTGCGCAGGCTCTCCGAGCAGGAGCCCCGCTTGGCAAGTACCTGTCTGAGAATCGGCAGCGCCGACTCGGCGTCCATCTGCATCAATCCCTGGAGCGCGGCGATGCGCATATCGTCATCATCGCTGGGACAACCGTGCTCCTCGCCGAGCTGATTCGCCTTTTCCTGCAGTTGCTTTGCGGCGTCACGATTGCCGCGGCGTGCCTGAAGACTCTCGATTCGCGTACGCAGCGTCTTCGCTTCGTCACGCGTCGGCGCATCGGCGTAGTCGCGCGCCTGCTGATCGATTGCATCCAGGGCGTCGCGCAAATCGCGTTGGCCGCCAAGCTGAAAGAGACAGTACGCTCGGTAATACAGCGCGTCACCGGCGTAATCGGAGCGCGGAAAGCGGTCGACGAGTTGGGCGAACGTCTCCGCCGCGCGACTGTAGTTCTCGTCCGCCATCGCTCGGCGGGCGAGCCGATACAGTGAATCGGCGGGATCGCGGGTGCTCCAGGGCGCCGGCGGGACGAGGCGCGCTCCGCGGCGCGCGGCGAGACCGATGTCGCCGATGCGTACGCGCTGCGCAATGCGAACCGCGGCGTCGATATCGGCAATGGAGATCGGTACGACGGCGACGTTCGGAACACTTACGATCTGTGCCTCGGCCGCGGTCGGGACTGCCCACAGCAGCGCGAGCAGCAGTGTTGAGAGCTTACTCACAGTTGATATCCTCAAGTGCCGGCGGGCGAGAGCCGTGCCGGAATGGTCGTGTGCAGCTTGCCGATCACGCCACGACGCTCGATCGAGTGCTCGATGAGATCGAGCTCCTCGGCGTGGTGGACGCCGGTGCTGCTGTACTGGGCGATTTGCACGAGCACGAGCTCGAGGTCGTCGAGCAGGCGCTTCATCGTGGGGTCTTCCTGAGCGGCCGACGCTTGCAAGAGCCGCGTCGTCGTCAGGAGGTTTTTCGCCCAGGTCGTGATCTGGGCGTCGACTTCACCGCGCTTGGCGGCGGCGCGGAAGGAGGTCAGCATCGCTTCGGTGCCCGCAAGGTGCTCGACCACGGCGAGACGGTAGGCCATGCTCGCGGAGTTGTCGTGGAACGGCTGCGCCTTCGAAACCTTGGGCACAGCGCTCTCCGACGCGTGCGGCTCGGAACGAGCAACGCGCGGTGTCGAATCGATGGGCGGCACCGAATCGAGGCTCGGCGCTGGCTTCGCGGGTGCGAGATGCTCCGGTTGTTTGGCGACTTGCGTTGGCCGGCTCTGCCTCCATACGTCGTATCCGCGGCCAATCGCGACCCCGACGACCAGCACGGCGGCCGCGGCGAGGGGCAGGAGCCACATGGGGCGAGTCCTCTCCTGTTTCGTCGCGCTCGCGTGGCGCACGCGGGCGGCGCGGATCTCCGTCCACATGCGCTCACGCGGCACATCGCCGGGCGTGTTGTAGTCGCGCGCTGCCGAGCGCAGTAGCTCGTCGAAGTCTTCGTTCGGATGGTCGCTCATGCGGTGTAGTCTCCAGCAAAAGGCGCGAGCGCCGTGCGCAGCTTGGCGCGGGCGTCGAAGAGGCGCGCTTTGGACGTGCCAATCGGAATTCCTAACGATTTGCCGATCTCTTCGTGCGTATAGCCTTCGATGTCGTGCATGATGTACACGGGGCGCAGTTTCTCGGAGAGCGCGTCGATGGCCTCGAAGAGTCGCCCGCGCAGATCGGGCGGCAGATCGCGGGCTTCGACTGCGAGCGACGGCGTTTCCTCGAGCTCGGTGGTGCGGAGGCCAATTCGCTTCACTTTGCGCATGCCATTGAGCGTGACCGAGACCGCGATCGAGTGGAGCCAGGTCGCGAGCGACGAGTCGCCGCGAAACTGTTCCAGCCGCTCGAACGCGCGAATGAACGTGTCTTGCGTGAAGTCCTCTGCCAGGTCGCCATCGCCTGCCATGCGATATACCAGACGGTAGATGCGATCCACGTGGGCGTCGTACAACGCGCGCTCCGCGTCGGCGTCGCCGGCGAGGCAACGCGCGATCAACTCGCGATCGATGGAGTGCACGTCATGCGTCGCTTGAGTGGGGGGGTGCGCACAAGAGACACGGGAGGCCGACAAAGGGTTGGGTCGGCCGTTCTGGCCGACCTGACTTTGTCGGCCTCCCGTGTCCGTGCTCGTTCGCTGAGCGCTCACGACAAGCTTATAAGAAGTCGCTCGTTGCGCTCGCTCCTGTTCCTCTAGTCGGGCCGGCTCCCGACTTCGCCAAACAAAGAACGACCGGGGCAGCCGATGTGGCTGC
>DATEGN010000180.1:0-14140 GCA_035280125.1 Gemmatimonadaceae bacterium
TCTCATCGCCGTCGCGACCGCCGCCGCGCTTGGCGGCTGCTTCCACGTTCCCCTTCGCGCTCGAGAGAATGGACGCGAGCTGGGCTACTCGACGGAATCCTCAGTCATCTACGGCTCACATAACCCCGCTGCAACGCGTCGAATGCAAAGCGCAATACGCAGCAGTTCGATGGGCTGGCAGATGGCGAAGCCATTCACGCCATTCGGCGATTGGAACTGGTGAGCGGAGGGGCTAGGGGCTAGAGAAGAGGGACTAGGGTGTGATCCCTAGTCCCTCTTCTCTAGCCCGAGCTCCTATTATTCCGCTCGCAACGCCACGAGCGGATCGACTCTCGTCGCTCGCTTGGCTGGCAGCAGGCACGCCAGGAACGCGACGATCATCATGAACGCGGCAACGCCGACGAACGTCAGCGGATCCGCTGGTCTCACACCGAAGAGCAGTGACGACGCAAGGCGCGTCACCGCGAGTGCGCCTAACAAGCCCGCGACCAGACCAACCGCGGCGAGACCCATTCCCTGCCGCAGCACCAGCGAGAGCAGTCCCTCACTGCTCGAGCCGAGTGCCATGCGAATTCCGAGCTCGCGGCGGCGTACCGCGACGGAATACGCCAGCACCCCGTACGTCCCAATGGCGGCGAGCGACAGCGCGACCACCGCGAAGATGCCTAACAGCTGTGCGAGAAATCGTGGGCGACTCACCGAGGCAGAGAACACCTCGTCCATGCTGCGGAAGCTCACGACCGGCAGCGTCGGGTCCAGCGCGCTGACGGTTCGCCGCACCGCCGCTCCCAGTACTGCTTTCTCCAGTGGCGAGCGGATGATGACGTGCATGTTGAGTGGCGCGAAGCCCTGGGTTGCCGGCTGTTGCTCGTAATCGAGATACAGCTCGGTTCCAGTGCGCGAGTCGACGCCGCCCTGCTTCACATCTTTCAATACGCCGACGATGGTGAACCAGATCTTCGAACCGCCCGGTTGAACTCGACGGCCGATTGGGCTCGTCTTTCCATAGAACACTCGTGCCAGTGTCTGGTTGATCATCGCCACCGGAGTCGAGAGCGGACCGTCCGAAGGGCCGAAGGAACGCCCGGCAACCACTGGAATTCCCATCGTCGATACGTAGTTCGAGGTCACGTACTGGTAATAATCGACGTTTTGTGCCTGCCCATTAGGCGTTGGTACATAACCTTCGATCGCAGTATCATTGGCGTTCACCTGGCGCAGCGGCGGGAGCCCGGTCATGGCCGCGACCGATTGTACGCCAGGCACGGCCGCGAGCTGACTCGTCAGGCTATTGAAGAATGCCACGGGACGGGTGCTGTCCTTGTAGCTCGCGGCGGGCAGCACGACACCAAAGGTCGTGATATTCGCGCGATCGAATCCCGAATCGACGCGCATGAGATTCCAGAAACTTCGGAGCAGCAAGCCGGCGCCGACCACGAGCATGACTGCGAACGCCATCTCAGCGACGACGAGGCTACGGCGCACGCGATTGCGCGACGCGCCCGCGGTGGTGCGGCTCCCCGCGTCGCGGAGCGTGAGACCGATGCTCCGCGTGCTCAAGTGCAGAAGCGGAGCGAGGCCGAAGAGTAGTCCCGTCGCGATCGAGAGCACCAACGTGAAGAGCAGCACGCGGCCGTCGAGCGCGACCGACGCGGCGCGTGGAATACTTCCGGCGTTCGCGGCAACGAGCGCGTGGAGGCCCCAATAGGCCAGCGCGAGTCCAGCGACACCACCCGCCATCGACAGGACGAGGCTTTCGGCGACGAATTGTCGCATCAGACGTCCGCGACCAGCGCCTAACGCCGCGCGGACTGCAAGCTCCTTGTGCCGCGTCTCGGCCCGCATCAACAAGAGATTCGCCATGTTCGCGCAGGCAATGAGCAGCACGAGCGCGACCGCTGCCTGGAGGACGACGAGTGCCGTGCCGATGCTGCCGACCATGTCTTTCTGCAGGTCGTCGTATCGGAGACGGTGTTTGGTGGTCGTCGGCGTATGCACGAACCCGGGTGCGCCCGGCGCGGCATTCGGGTCCGCACCATCGAGCGCGGGCCATTGCGCGAGCAGCGTCTGCAGCTCGCCCTTGGCGCGCGGAAGTGTCACGTTTGGCGCAAGTCGGCCAACGAGCAGAAGGAAATGTCCGCCACGGTATTGCTTTCGCTGTGCGGGATCGAGTGTCAGTGGCAGCCAGATCTTCACGTTCTGATCGTGCACGTCGAAGCCGGGCGGCATGACGCCGACGACCGTCGTCTTTACACCATCGACGTCGATCTGCTTGCCGACGATATCGGGCTCGCCGGCGAAGGTGCTTTGCCATAGCTCGGAGGAGAGAATTGCGACGGCGGCCGCATTGGGGAGCGTCTCTTCTTCGGTGAAGGGCCGACCGAGGCGAGGCGTCACGCCTAACGTGTGAAAGAGGCTCGCGGTGGCGATGCCGGAATTCACGCGGGCCGGCTGCTGCCCTTCGGCACCGATGTTCACCGCGCTCGTGACATACGCACCCACATCTGAAAAGGAGTGATTGCGCTCGCGAAACTCGAGGTACTCCGCGGCGTCCACAGGAAATTGATCGAATCCGAGCGTCGGAAATTGACTGGTGATGTAGACGAGGTCGTGGGAATGCGGGTACGGGAGCGGCTCGAGAAGCACGCCATTCACGACGCTGAAGATGGCGGTATTGGCGCCGATGCCTAACGCCAGCGTCAGAAGAGCGACGAGCGCGAATCCCGGTGCACGCGTGACGCTGCGAAAGGCCCATCGCACGTCTTGCACGACCCGCTCGAACGCTTGCCCAGACCACATATCACCGGTGACCTCGCGGACCGTCGTGACGTCGCCGAATTCTCGGCGTGCGTTGCGCGCGGCGTCCTCTGGCGACTCGCCCCGCGCAATGCGATCGCGGATCGCCATCTCGAGATGCGAGCGAATCTCGTCGTTGAGATCGTCGGTGCGCCGGTCGTGACTGCGCCAAAATGGACTCATGTCTCCTCCTGCGGCGGCGGCACGAAGATGCCGGCGATCGCTTCAGAAAGCTGTTCCCACTTCGATCGTTCCGCGGCGAGCCGCTTGCGGCCCGCAGGCGTTAGGCGGTAGACCCGCACGCGCTGTCGATTCTCCGAGAGCTCCCACGACGCACTGATCGAGCCCTCGCGCTCGAGGCGGTGCAGCGCGGGATACAACGAGCCCGTGTCGACCTGGAGCACGCCGCGCGAATTCGTGCGAATCATCTGCACGAGGCCGTAGCCGTGTCGCGGTCCCCAGCGAAGCGTCTGCAACACGATCATGTCGAGCGTGCCTTGAAGGAGCTCGATTCGCGAAAGGGGCATTGAGGGAGAGAGACTAGGGGCTAAGGACTAGGGATGTAGAGAGACTACAGCCGTGGGTGTATGATGTCTACACCCTCGGACAGCGAGACTTGATGCATCGTTCGCTTTCGGGACGAACCGTCCCACAATCGAACGCACGGTCGCGCGCCTGCGAACCGAACCTGTTGGGCCGACTGTGGTTGCATGCATTGTCACTCGGCACGCGAGTTCCATTCAGCCGATGCCAGCACCTAGCCCCTAGCCCCTAGCCCCTCTTCGAGTGGACACCCTGATCCGCGACATTCGCTATTCCGCGCGCAAGCTGCTGCGCACGCCCGGGTTCACGGCAATCGTCGTCGGCACGCTCTCGCTCGCGATCGGCGCGACGACGGCTGTGTTCAGCATTGTGAACGGTGTCTTACTCGAGCCGCTCTCGCTGCGCGACGCAGCACGCGTCGTCTCCGTGTCATCCATCGGACGGGATGGGAAGCGAAATGCAATGTCGCTCCCGGATTTCTTCGACTATCGTGCACAGAGCAAGCTCGTCGCCTCGATGTCGGCAATGGATGGCGGCACCCACAACCTCACCGCCACCGGCGGTGAACCGGTCCGGCTCACCGGGGCGCGCGTCAACGCCAACTTCTTCGACGTCGTCGGTGTCTCGCCCATTCTCGGCCGCGGATTCATTCGGGGCGACGACGAGAAAAATGCCGGCCGCACGGTCGTACTTTCCGAAGCACTTTGGCGATCGCGCTTCGGCAGCGATCCGGCAATCATCGGTCGAGAGCTCATAATCGATGGGCGGCAACACACTGTCATCGGCGTCGTTCCGCGCATCGAGATTCCACGCGACAACGACGTGTGGCTGCCGCTCATTCCCGCGAACGGCGAGGACGATCCGTCGAGTCGCGGCGCTCACTTCCTGCGCGGCGTTGGACGGCTGGCCCCCGGCGCTACAGTCGAGCGTGCCGCGGTCGAGCTCGCGCAGATTGCGCGACGCCTGGCGCAGCAGTATCCGGAGAGCAACTCGAACTTTGGCGCGACCGTGATCTCGCTCCACGAAGCGATCGTCGGGAACGTTCGGGCTGCGCTTTTCGTCATGCTCGCCGGCGTCGGATTCGTGTTGCTGATCGCCTGCGCCAATGTCGCCAACCTGCTTCTCGTGCGTGCGTCGACGCGGGAAACGGAGATCGCGGTCCGCACCGCGTTAGGCGCTGCCAAGGGACAGCTGGTTCGCCAGCTGGTCACCGAGAGCATGCTCCTCGCGCTCGGTGGAACACTTGTCGGGACGGCCCTCGCCGCCTGGGCGGTGGACGCCGTGAAGGCATTCGGACCGCGCGGCGTGCCGCGACTCGATAACATGACAATCGACGGACGCGTGTTGGTCTTCAGCGCGGTGGTGGCGATTCTCACAGGTCTGCTGTTTGGACTCGCGCCGGCGCTCCACGCGGCGAAGACCAACGTTGGGCAAATGCTCAAGGAAAGCACGCGTGGCTCGAGCGCGCGGCGCGGCGCGCACCGCACGCGCGGAACGCTCGTCGTCGCCGAGATGGCGCTGGCGGTCATTCTGCTGATCGGCGCTGGCTTGCTGGCGCGCAGCTTCGTCGCGCTGACCAGCGTCGACACAGGGTATCGGGCGGAGAACGTCGTGACGATGAGCGTTACTCTTCCGAGCACGAAGTATCCATGGGATCAGCAAGCGATCAGCTTCGTGCACCAGGTGCTCGACCGCACACGACAGTTGCCCGAGGTGCAGGGCGCCGCGGTTGCCTTCGGCCGACCGCTCGATGAGAACGGCATGCGTGTCACGTTCGAACGCACCGACCGCCCACCGAGCACGCCCGACAAGCGACTGGTTGCCGACGTTCGCGCCGTCTCACCGGAGTTTTTCTCGACGTTGCACATTCCGGTCATCGCCGGGCGCGGACTGCAGACGACCGATTCACCGAATGCACCACAGGTGGTCGTCGTGAGCCAGGCCTTCGTGAAACAGTTCTATCCGAACGAGAATCCACTGGGCAAGCACATCGTGCTCGGCTGGGGTCGCCAGCGCTCCGAGAACAAAGCGGACACCGTCAACGCGGGTGGCGAGATCGTCGGCGTCATCGGCGACGTGAAATCCTACGGGGCCAGCGAAGCAGCACCGTCGACAGTGTACCTGCCGTATGATCAGGGACCAATCGGCGACGTGAGCGTGCTCGTTCGCTCGACTGCCTCGCCCTCGCTCACGATCAATGGAACGCGTGCTGCGATCAAGGAAGTCGACAACGATCTGCCGGTCTTCGACATCAAGAAAATGACCGATGTCGTCAATGAATCGATCGCTCAGCCGCGATTCTATGCCATTCTTCTCGGTTCGTTCGCGGGTATCGCGCTGGTGATTGCCGCGTTAGGCATCTATGGCGTGATCTCGTACGCGGTCACCCAGCGAACGCGCGAGTTGGGAATTCGCATTGCCTTGGGAGCCCAGAGAGAACGCGTTGTTCGTCTCGTCATCGGTCAGGGGTTGACGCTTACACTCCTTGGCATCGCTCTGGGAATTGCCGGCGCATTCATGCTGACGCGGCTCATCGCGACGATGCTGTTCGGCGTCGCGCCCGCGGATCCTTTGACGTTTGCGGGAGTAGCAACCATGTTCGTGCTCGTCGCCTGTCTGGCGAGCTATCTCCCTGCACGTCGAGCCGCGGGCGTTGATCCCATCATTGCCATGCGCGCGGAGTAATGTTCGTGGAATGAGATATTCGGCACTCGCATTGCTCACCGCGCTCGTCCTCGTCTCGGGCACGGCCGCCGGTGCGCAGCGACCTGGTGGCAGTCACATGCCAATCGGTCGGTCGCCTGGCCGCGATGACCCGGCGATGAAGGAGATTGGTCCCGAGCTCGAACTGCGTCTCGCCAACGGCGTCAACATCATCATCGCCCATGCGAAGGATCTGTCGCTCACGGGCGATCAGCTCGCTCGCGTGGCCGTGATCAAGCGCCGGCTCGATTCGTTGAACACGCCGCTGATGCGGGAGCTCGACTCTCTCCAGCGTGCACGGCGCGACAGAGGCGAGGTCCCGCACTCGCGCGGGGATTTGCCGGAGACGCGTGATCCCTCGCTCGATCGCACCCTCGACTCCTTGCGTTCGAATATGCACGGCGCGGAAGAGGACGCCTACGAGGTTCTCAACGGAAATCAGCTCCAGCACGCGCTGCAAATGGTGAAGGAAGCACGAACCAATGCGGCGCTGACTGTCGGACGGGACAAGACGCCGAATTAGAGAGCTTTGAAGCACCAGAGCTGCGTGAACGGCGGGAGTCGCCATTCACGCGGTTTCCGTTGTTCACCCTCGTCGAGAGCAGGCGTCTTGCGGATGCAGCTAAGATCCTAGATCCGCAACCAAGCCACTCAGATTCGTGTCTACTCCCGCGATTCGTGAAAGCGGTGCCGCTGCCGCGGCGCCGGCGAAGGCAGTCGAAGCCATATCTGAGATCGAGGAGTATCGCTGGCTCATCCTGCTCGGGCTCATCACGGCCGCGATCATGGAAGTGCTCGACACGACGATCATCAACGTCGCACTCCCGCAAATGGCCGGGAACCTCGGCGCGACGATTCAGGAGATCGCATGGGTGAGCACCGGCTACATCTTGTCCAACGTCGTCGTGCTGCCGATGACCGCCTTCTTCACGATGCGGTTCGGACGGAGGAATTATCTCACATTCTCGATCCTGCTCTTCGTCGCCGCGTCCTTCCTGTGCGGCACATCGAACAGCCTCGGGGAGCTCATTTTATGGCGTGTGATTCAGGGTGCGGGCGGCGCCGCGCTCCTGTCGACGGCGCAGGCGACGCTGCGTCAGATCTTTCCGCGCGAACAACAGGGCTTGGTGCAGGCGATCTTCATCATGGGGATCATTGTTGCACCGACACTTGGACCGACGCTCGGCGGCTGGATCACTGACAATTATCACTGGAGCTGGTGCTTCTTCATCAACGTACCGATCGGCATCGTTGCGACCTTTCTCGTTACGAGCTTTCTCCACGATCCTCCGCACTCGAAGCGGCGTACCGGCCCGATCGACTGGCTTGGCATCGGGCTGCTGACGGTAGGACTCGCCTCCCTACAGTACGTGCTCGAGGAAGGCCGAGAGAAAGATTGGTTCAGTGATTCACTGATCATTCGTCTGAGCGTCGTGGCCGGAGTGGCGCTAGCGGCGATGCTCTTCTGGGAGCTCTCACCGCGCAACGAGCATCCGGTCGTCGATTTCCGGATTCTAAAGAACCGCGACCTTGCCGGTTCCATCTTCCTCTTCGTCACGATGGGCTTCGGCCTGTACGGTGGCGTGTTTCTCTATCCGCTCTTCACGCAGAACCTTCTTCGGTTCACGCCAACCGAGACTGGACTGACGCTCATGCCTGGCGGCATCGCGACGGCGTGCACCGCGATCGTTTGCGGACGCCTCCTGAACGGCGCTCGGCCGCTCGTCGACGCGAGGATCTTGATCTATATCGGCGTCGCGATCTTCATCTACTCGATGTGGCGCCTCGGCCATCTGACGACGGCAGCAGGCGAGGCGGATGCCCGCTATCCGCTCATCATCCGCGGAATCGGTCTGGGTTTCCTGTTCACGCCGATCAACAACGTGGCGTATGCCAACCTCAAGCCGAGTGAAGCACAGCAGGCCTCTGGACTCATCAACCTGGCACGCCAACTTGGAGGCTCCTTCGGCATCGCGATCATCACGACCTACCTGCAAGGACGCACCGCACTTCACCGGGCCGATCTGGTCGCCAACACGTACGCCGCGAATCCCGCGTTCGTCGAGCGGTTCCAGGGCGCACTTTCGCATTTCATGGCGTTAGGTCTGTCGTACGTAAAGGCGCAAGCGGCGGCTTTGGCTACTGTCGACCAGGCACTCACGGCTCAGGCGTTGATGCTGAGCTACAACGATGCGTGGATGCTAATCCTCAAGAGCTTCCTGCTCACGGCGCCGGCGATTCTCATGCTGCGCAAGCCACGAGGCGGCGCGGGTATGGGCGAAGCCCACTAAATTTGACCTCGGGAGAATCGGCTCTAGAACCGCCCCGTTCTAGAGCCGGTCCTTTTCTTCGGGACTCAGTTATTTGTGTGCGTGCATCCTGTTGTCCGGCGTGAATCAGCGAGCTGCGTGATCTTCCATTCATTGCCGACTTTCAGGAGCATGAAGGCATCGACACCGCAGTGGCTGAAGGTGTTATTGCGATGGAACGTGTAATAGGCCCAGACCTGCGCCACATCGCCATCGATACGCACCTCCGGATCCCAGATCCGCTCGTTCCAGACATCTCCCGCGGGCGCCGAGGCGATCGCGTTGCCGAAGGCTGAGGGGGCCGTTAGGCGTACGGTCGCGGGCCCGTTGCGCGTCGAAACACCAGCCAGCCGTGCGCTCGTGTCGAAGGCTTGGCGAAGCAGCGCCGTATCGCGCGTCCTCATCGCGGTGAACACCTTTTGAACCGTCGCGAGTACGGCCGTTCGATCGGCGTCTTGTGCGTGAACCGGAAGACTCGCAGCGCCGAGTAAAGCCAGTGGAAGGAGTGAGCGTAGACGCATCCGAGTGGGTGTTATGAGTGGGTGATGGCGGTCGCGACCTTACGGGACAGTTCGAAACGCCTCGACGATAATGGCGTATCATTGAGAGAGCCATTCTCAAACTCTTCTCGCGGCACCCTCTGATGAGCCTCTTCTCCCTTTCCCGCTGGCGCCCGATTCATTTGCTCCTCGGCTGGTGCGCCTATTGGACTGCACTCCTGATCGTGACGATCGGCCCAGGACTACCGGCCATCCTCAGGGCGACCGCGCCGAATGCGAAGGGTGAAATCAACGTGAGCCTCGGCGATACCGGCTTCGTCCTAACGGTAAAGGAAGCTGGAAAGTTGACCTGGAGCTTCTCCACCCACGCCATCACTGCCGCGCTCTGGATCGGCATTCCACCGCTCGTTCTCTGCGTCCTGTGGTTACGCGCGCGGCCCCGCCGCTCGGCGATCAACGCAACGGTGTCATCTTCACCATGACGACGGCGTGTGCCGGTACTTCGACAGAGTACTGGCGACCAATTCGTCCACGATCGGCATGCGCCCAGAGATCTCTGACCGTTGCCGAATCGGCATGGAGCCCGACTCGCGACAAGTAGGCGGTAATCTTCGCGGTTGATGTCGAGCGATTGAGCAACGCGACCGCACGCGAGCCGTCGGCAAGTGGCTTCGACCAGACCTGCAGCTCGGGTGACGCCGCCGACACCAGAATACCTTGCCTACCTAACGAATCCTGATCGACGGCGATCACCTCGCGGTTGAGGAGGATCTCCTTCGTCGCGGCAGACATCGTCCGCACGTCGTGACCAGCCATGAGCGGCGCGGCCATGATCGCCCAAAGGCTGAAATGGGCGCGATACTCATCGTCGGTCATGCCACCGTTGCCGACCTCGAGCATGTCCGGATCGTTCCACGCGCCAGGAGCTTCAGCGGATGCGTGCTGTCCGTTCTGATCGAGGTTGGCCAGCATCGACGGCCACTTGTCCTCGATGTCGTCTGTCGTGCGCCAAAGATTCCCGACCGCGGGCGCCCACTCCCATGGCTGGTTCGATCCCCATTCACAGATACTGAACACAATCGGACGCCCGGAGTGCGCGAGCGCATCCCGGAACTTGGCATACTGCGTCGTCGCGATCAGACCGGCAGCATTACACCAGTCCTCCTTCACGTAATCGACGCCCCACATCGCATAGGTGCGCGCGTCCTGCTCCTCGTGACCGAGCGTCCCCGGCCGGCGTTGACAGGTCTTTGTTCCGGCGTCGGTGTAGATGCCGAAGGCGAGCCCTTTTCCGTGAACGTAGTCGGCCAACGCTTTGATTCCGTGCGGAAAGCGCGCACTGTCCGCGACGATCGCTCCCTGCGCGTCGCGCGCGACTTGCCAGCAGTCGTCGATGACGACGAAGCGATATCCGGCGTCGCGCATACCGCTTGCCGCGATGGCGTCTGCCTCTTCCTTGATGAGCTGTTCGCTGACGTTGCACCCGAAGTGATTCCAGCTATTCCACCCCATCGGCGGCGTGCGGGCGAGGCCATTGTCGAGGCGCGCCGTCGCGGGCATTGAGTGGATGCTTATCAGCGCCAGGAGTGCCAGCGCCGTTCCTTCGCGTACGGTGATCATGGCGCGAAGATAGCGCCCGAAACCTCCCCTGTCATCCCGAGCAGCGAAGCGACAAGGGATGGCAGACTACGCGCTCTTCTCGATCACGTTCGCCGGCGTGAGGTGTTCGCTCGTTGGCTCGACGACGTGGTCGATGATTCCGTAGCGTCGCGCTTCCTCGGCGGACATGTAATGGTCGCGGTCGAACTCGCGCTCGATTCGCTCGAGCGGCTGGCCCGTGTGCTTCCCGAGCAACTCGAACATCTTCGCGCGCAGGTAGAGGATCTCCTTGGCGGCGATCTCGATGTCCGACGCCGTTCCTTTCGTCGTGCCGCCCCATGGCTGATGCATCATGATGCGCGCGTGCGGCAGCGCGCTGCGCTTTCCCTTGCGACCCGTCGCGAGAAGAAAGCACCCCATGCTCGCCGCCATCCCCATGCAGATCGTGTTCACGGGAGATGACAGATGTTGCATCGTGTCGTAAATGGCCAGGCCAGCCGAGACGTCTCCGCCGGGCGAGTTGATGTAGAGCTGAACGTCTTTGCCTGGCGAGTCGGCTTCGAGAAAAAGCAGTTGCGCGATGACGATATTCGCAACGTCGTCGTTGATCTCGCTGCCGAGGAAGATGATCCGGTCCATGAGCATACGGGAATAGATGTCGTACGTCCGCTCACCGCGACTGGAGCGCTCGATGATATACGGCAGATGCAAAGTCGACATAGTCGGTCAGGAGTCTGATTGTCTGTTGGAAGCGAGAAGGGCGTCGGTCAACGCTCGACCGAGCGCCCGCGCCGCCGCGGCCGATCGATGTGCTCGATGAGATATCGGAACGACGCACAACGCGTGGCCGGGAAGCGAAAGAACAACGGCGTCCGTGCCGATCGCGCGTCGCACGTTAGGCAGCGGCCGCGGCGTGTCGACATCCTCTGACGGCGCAATTGGCGCGAGCGGGCGCGCAACCACCATGGGCGCCGCGGAGCGCCGCACTGCCTGTCGCGCGCGCGCGTCGAGCACCCGTTCAGCGACGAATGCGAGGAGCACCGATTCGCTGCGGCCGCTCATCTCCTCGCGCGCCTCTGCCAGCGTCAACAGCCCGAGCTGACCGGCGAGTCGTGCACCCACTGCTTGCCACAGGTGCCGCAGCGTATATCGCGCCGCAGAGGTACGTCCTTCCGGGGCGTCCAGAATCTCCTTTCGCCGGTAAAAGTGAACCGTGTTGACCGTGAAGCTGGACGCTGTGGCCTCGTCGAGGGCGAGAGAAGCGAGACAGTCGCCCACGAGCCGCGCAACGTCCTCGGCTTCGAGTGGCATGGATGGATCGGGTACCGTGCGCGCGCGCCAATCCTCGAGCTCGCGCTGGACATCGGCTAGTGCCTCTGCGCGCGCGGCGCTCCGCGTTGAGAGCGCGCCGTCGACGCGGCGCGGCATTCTCCGGTGAGCGCGCAGGGGCGAACGATCGGCGGCCATCGGCTACGGTCGCGCGGCGGGTCGAACCGGCGGCATGGATTCGACCGTCTCACGGGCGGAATCGATCGCCTCTACGGTCGCGATGACCAGACGCAACTGAATGACGGTGGCTTCGCGCTCGAGCGGCCCGAGATGAGTTGGCGCAAAGCGCTGCGAGGAATGCCCGGTGAGGCCTGTTCCGGCAGCACGTTCGACGTCATCCAGAGTTGGCTCGTCGGGAACAGTGGTCGCCGGCTCCCGCACTGATTGATCGTGGCCCAGAAACATTCGCCGCTCGCCGCCGTTAGGCGGTCGCGGGACGTTCCGCGAGCCAAGACCAAAGGTTGTCGTGACGATACCGGGCTCGAACCGCGAGGGATGCGTCGGCACTGGTCGCGTCGAGTCGTCCAGCAGCCTGCCGATCGTTGGCGGGAGCGGTCGCACGCGCTCTGGTCCGCCCGGAATCTCGCGCCGGAAACGAACCTCGATCAAGCCAAGGTCGGGATTGTCGCGGCCACCGTCAGGGCCAAAAACACGTTCGTCGCCCTCGGCGACGACCGTGAAGCGCCCGTCCTCGTCAGGCGTTATCGGACGCTCGAGCTCTTCGGTGCAGTACGCATCGATGACGAGCCCGCCCGCTGTCACACTCCGACCGTCGATGCTGACGTCAGCGACACAGCGGAGCGGCCCGAAGTTGCGCAGCCGCAGCGCATAGACCTGTCCGGCTCGGGCGAGCACGTGTCCCGATCCGATTTCACGAACGCCGATGCCCTTGCCGCGAGGTACTACTTCGACCGCGAAATCCCCGATACGCATAGAGAGCTCCGATTGCCAACGTGTCACCTGAACTCTAGTAGTGGTACAAGAGTAGTGTCAAGAGAGAGGGGCTAGGGGCTAGAGGAGTAGGGGCTAGGCCGGCGCAGCAATTTCACCCCTGGCACTAGCCCCTACTCCCTATCCCCTAGCCCCTCCCGGAATGCCTCTTGCCCCCCGCACAAGCTCACGCGTGGGAGGTGGACATGGAAATGGAGTCACTACACGAACTTTACGTCTCGGAACTGAAGGATCTCTACAGCGCGGAAAAACAGATCGTCAAAGCGCTGCCGAAAATGGTGAAGAACGCTACCAATCCTCGGCTCAGGAGAGCATTCTCCGATCATCTCGACGAAACTGAGGGACATGTCGAGCGCCTCGAGAAGATCTTTCAGATGCTCGACGCCAAGCCGGGTGGAAAGAAGTGCAAAGGGATGGAGGGTCTGATCGACGAAGCCAAAGAGCTCCTCGAGGAAGACCCTTCCGACGAGGTTCTCGACGCCGGGTTGATCTCGAAGGCGCAACACGTCGAGCACTACGAGATGGCCGGCTACGGCACCGTACGCACGTACGCACAGCAGCTCGGGTTCGACGACCAGGCCACGCTGCTGCAGCAAACGCTCGACGAAGAAGGAAAGGCAAACGAATTGCTCACGCAGATCGCCGAAACCGCCGTGAATGCCGAGGCGGAACAGGCCGATGAGGAGATGAGGACGAGTCGCCGGAGCGATCGCCAGGTATCGACACCGGTCGCGCACGAAGGCACGCGCTCACGCAAGCAACCGAGTCATCGCACTGCCTCGCGCTCGACATCGCGAGCGCCGCGCGCGCGCTGAATTCGCGAACCGATCTGGCGATAATCGCTAAGAGTCGTTAACACATCAGCGAATGTGAGAATAGTCACGGCGTGCTCTGTGCGCCGTGGCTATTCACCTCCAACAGATTAAGAACACGCATTTTGCTGCGATCCCCCATAGGGAATCTCGCGGCCGGCGTGTCTTTCGTTGTGAACCGGGCCAATGCCGGCACCGCTGATCGGAGAAACAAATTATGAAAGGCTCATTCGTCCGCATTGCCGCCGCTCTCGCGACGGTGGTCCTCGTCTCCGCGTGCTCGGAGTCCACCTCTTCGCCATCGTCAGCATCGTCGATCGCGTCACAGGAGCTGGCGGCAGCATTCCTCTCGACGCCGGCGGGCTACAGCTCGACCGATAACACCTTCTCAGGGAGCGGAGACGCGGGTGAGCCGTGGATGCCCGATCGCGGCGAGAGGGACGACGACGGTCACATGATGGGAGGTGGCCTCGGACCGGAGTTCTTTGGCGGTGTCGCCGTGGGGCACGACTTCGACCACGGGCCGTTCGGCTTCGGCTATTTCCTCTTCAACTGCTCTTTCTCGAGCACCAGCGGGCGCGTCACCTGCCAGCCGGTG
>DATEGN010000181.1:0-2732 GCA_035280125.1 Gemmatimonadaceae bacterium
ATGGGGAGACCAATGGGATCGGGCCAATCCGACCGGTCCGCTCGCGAGGCACATTGAACATCGCGCTGTCGTCGGCGGAGAGTACGTCCGCGCGATCGCCGCGTCGGCCATCAATCTCGGCATTCTGAGCGAGCAGCGTAACGGTTCGTCCAACGGCGACCAGATCACCAGTCGCACATTCCACACGCCGGCGTGCGGCGGATTCCTCCTGCACGAGCGAACCGATGAAGTGCTGCAGCTCTTCGTCGAAGGCACGAGCATCGTCTGCTACGGCGACGATTCCGAGATGTTCGCGCGGATCGACGAATACTTGGATGCGCCCGACCGACGCCAAGAAATCGCCGAGCGTGGACGCCGAGTCGTCGAATCAAAGCACAGCTGGGACGTGCGCATTCAGGAAATCCTCGCGCTGCACGACGCCCAACGATGAGCGCCGCGTCCTGCCGACTCGCGATACTGGCGTCGCATCCGATCCAGTATTTCACACCCGTCTATCGCCGCCTGGCGCGCGTACCGGGCTTGGATGTCGAAGTCTGGTACTGCAGGGACTTCGGCGCGCGACCGCGATACGACCAACAGTTCGATCGGGTCGTGCAGTGGGATGTCGATCAGCTCTCCGGTTACGAGCATCGCTTTCTGTTCAACGCGAGCCCGATCAGCAACACCTTCAATCCGTTGCACGCGATCAATCCAGCCGCGCTGCCACGCATGTTGGGCGGTTTCGATGCGCTATGGGTGAACGGCTACCTGTACCCGAGCAACTATCTCGCAGTGATCGGTGCGAAACTGTCGCGAACGCGCGTGCTCATGCGGAGCGAGCTGCGAGCCGACGCGCGTCGCGATCCGAGCGCGCGCCAATCCATTCGCGACGCCGTCATTCGCCGATGGGTCGCGATGAGTGATGCTTTGCTCTACATCGGTCGCCGGAATCGCGAGGCCTACCTCGCGTATGGTGCCGATGAGAGCAAGTTGTTCTTCACGCCCTATAGCGTGGACATCGACGAAATCGCGGCAACTGTCGAACGCACCACAGATAGGGGTGCCTTACGTCAAGCGTGGGGCATACCGCGAGATCGCACCGTGCTCTTGTTCGTTGGCAAACTCACTCCACGCAAGCATCCCGAAGCGATGCTGCGCCTGGCGGCGGAGTGCGGAGAGAACGTGCACGTAGTATTGGTCGGGAGCGGCCCACTCGATCACCAACTGCGCGCGGAAGCGGAACGCGCAGGCTCGAGCAATGTGTCGTTCCTCGGATTCGTCAATCAAAGCCGAATCGCCGAGGTGTACTCATTGGCCGATGTCTTCGTCATGCCGTCCGAAGATGAACCGTGGGGCCTCGTGCTCAACGAAGCGATGGCGGCGGGCGTCGCACCGGTTGTGTGCTCCGATGTCGGCGCCACGGCGGATCTAATCGAAGAAGGTGAAACCGGCTTTACATTCCCCAATGGGGATTGGAACGCGATGACCACGTCGGTGCGCCGGCTTGTGATGGATACTCGGGCGAGGGCAGCCATTGGCGCGGCTGCGCGCACGACTTCCAAGCGTTACAGCTATGCCGCGACGGCAAAAGGTGTGGTCGACGCGCTCACATCGTTAGGCGTGTATGCCGCGCCGGCTGCGATGGCGACCATGACGCCTGCGCACGATCGAGCGTGACGCGTCGCTTTCTTGTCTGCGGCGCTGCACCGGGTGCTGCCGCGGGAAATGCCACCAGCACACAAGTGCTGTGCGACGCGTTGGACGCGTTCGGCACTGTCGATGTGCTCACGCACGAGATTCGCCCCATCCCTGCGTGGGAAGAAAAGCAGACGACGACACGCCGTACGATTGTCGTCGGTGCTCAACCTGCACTGGTACACGGCGAGGCATTCATACCCGGGCGTCTCTTTCGTGGCCGGCTTCGGGCAGCGCACTACGATGTCGTGTGGGCAGTGAACTCGCGCTACGCCGGTGCCGCGTACACCGCGGGCATCCCGTACCTCGTGTGGGAAGCAACGCCGATCCGCGACGAGCTACGGGCGATATCCGTGCGCGAGGTGAGGCGCGCGGGACGCGGTTCCGGGGCAGGACTCATCGCGCATCGCGCAAGCCTCGCGCTGGGCGAACGTCTCGAGCGCAGGGTCCTGGCCGCCGCAACCAAAGTGTATGCGATGAGTGAATACACCCGCTCGCGCATCATGGACATTCATCGGCTGCCTCAGTCGCACGTCGATGTCTTGCTCCATCCGCCATCTCGCGCTTTTCTCGACGCTTTGCAGAAGCAGGGTGGTGTCGCAAAGCGCACACTGCATACGGCGGGCGCCATCCCCCGTTTGCTGTTCGTTGGGCGCGCGGACGATCCTCGGAAGAACCTCGCTCTCCTGTTCGATACGTGCCGGCAACTCGAAGCAGACGGATTTCCTGTGCGCCTCACCGTGGTTGGCCCACACACTGCGCGCTGGGCGGAATCGCAGGAGCTCGCCTCGAATGTGGAACTGCTTGGCCCGGTCGACCTCGATCATTTGGTCGCGCTCTACCTTTCTCACGACGTGCTCGTACTTTCGTCAAGGCAGGAAGGATTCGGAATCGTCGTCGCGGAAGCGATGCACGCAGGTTTGCCGGTCGTAACGACGCCTTGCGGCGGCCCGGAGGATGTGCTGCGTCGGAGCGGCGCGGGACGCATCTCCGGGTTTTCACCGAACGAGCTCGCTAGCGCGACGCATGATCTCGTTGCCGATCGAGACACGTGGAAT
>DATEGN010000182.1:0-3418 GCA_035280125.1 Gemmatimonadaceae bacterium
AGGTACGCGCCGGAGCCGATGGACTCAACGCATTCCTCTGGAGCGATCAATCCAGCGCGCGCCACGAGGCGGATGTTGTCGCTGATCGCGTGAGGGCAGGGAAGGCGGGGGTGCTTGCTGGCGTGCCCGTGGTCGTCAAAGACAACATCGCGACGCTCGATTCCCCCACGACGTGCGGCTCGCGCATTCTCGAGCACTATCGCAGCCCATTCGAAGCGACTGTGGTTCGGCGTTTGCGCGATGCCGGCGCTGTTGTTATCGCCAAGACGAATCTCGACGAGTTCGCGATGGGCTCGTCCACCGAGTACAGCGCTTTTGGCCGCACGAAGCACCCGTTGAACCCCGCGCTCGTCCCCGGCGGCTCGTCAGGCGGTTCCGCAGCCGCGGTTGCGGCAGGCATCACGCCGATTGGTCTTGGATCGGAGACGGGCGGCTCGGTTCGTCAGCCAGCAGCGTTTTGCGGAGTGGTCGGTGTGAAACCGACCTATGGCCGCGTCAGCCGGTTCGGTCTCGTCGCCTTTGCATCGTCGCTCGATCAGGTCGGCGTTTTCGGTACGACTGTGAACGATGCCGCGCTCGCCCTGCAAGTCATTGCGAGCCGGGACACACGCGACGCGACGAGCGTCGATCATGAAGTTGTCAATTACCGAAAGCGGCTCTCTTCGCTGGAGGGAGTCGTGATCGGCCGGCCGCGCGAGTACTTCCCGCCGCAACTCGACCCCGAGATCGCGCGCCTTTGCGAGCGCGCGCTCGAGCACTGTCGAGCACTCGGCGCCAAAGTGCGTGATGTCTCGTTGCCGAGCACTAATCTCGCGATTCCAGTCTACTATATCATCGCGCCTGCCGAAGCGTCGTCGAATCTCGCGCGCTTCGATGGCGTGCGTTACGGCCTTCGCGTTACCGGCGAGGGGCTTCGCGGCATGTACGAGGCAACGCGATCGAACGGCTTCGGTCCCGAGGTCAGGCGCCGCATACTGCTCGGCACCTACGTATTGTCCGCGGGCTACTACGACGCGTATTACGCCAAGGCGATGCAGGTGCGATCGCTCATTTCGCGTGATTTTGCGGCAGTCTTCCAATCCGGTATCGATGTGCTCTTCACGCCGACGACCCCGACGCCCGCTTTTCTCGCAGGCTCGAAGAGCGACCCGTATGAGATGTACCTCAGCGACATTTTCACGGTAACCGCGAATCTCGCGGGCATTCCCGCGATGTCGTTGCCGATCGGCCGAGTAGGCGGCCTGCCCGTCGGAGGGCAGATTCTCGCGCCACATTTTGCCGAACAGAAGATGTTCGGGGTTGCCGACGCGCTCGAGCGATCGTTAGGTAACGAGGCGCACCAATGAGTACGCCCAAATCTCTGGTGGGCTCCGCGACGCTGGAACCATCTCCGGTACGCACGAAGTACGAAATGGTCGTGGGACTCGAGACGCACGTGCAGCTGCTCACGAACACAAAGGCGTTCTGCTCGTGCTCCTCTGAGTTCGGCGCGTCACCGAACACCAACGTCTGTCCGGTTTGCCTCGGCTTGCCGGGTGCGTTGCCAGTACTCAACGAACGTGTCGTCGATCTGGCGCTTCGGGCGGCGCTCGCGCTCGAGTGCGAGATCCATCCGATCTCGATCTTCGCGCGCAAGAACTATTTCTATCCCGATCTCCCAAAGGGCTATCAGATCTCACAGTACGATCGCCCGATTGCCACCGCCGGCCACCTCACGATCGACGCGGGCGGCGGCGCATCGGCGAGAGTGGGTGTCACCCGCGTGCACATCGAAGAGGACGCGGGCAAGTCCGTTCACGATCGTTATGCCGGCGCTACGGCAATCGATCTCAATCGTGCGGGTGTCCCCTTGATCGAGATCGTTACCGAGCCCGACATCCGATCATCAGCAGCCGCCGGTGCTTATCTGCGTGCGCTCAAGCAACTGCTCGAGTTTCTCGAGGTGAGCGACGTGAACATGGAAGAGGGAAGTCTTCGCGTCGACGCGAACATCAGCGCTCGACTGGCCGGCGAGAGTACCTTCGGCACGAAGACCGAGGTCAAGAATCTGAACTCGTTCTCCGCCGTCGAACGCGCACTCGAGGCCGAATTCAGCCGCCAGATAGCGGTACTCGAAGCTGGGCAGCGCGTCCTTCAGCAGACGATGCTGTGGGACGCGGATACGAGCACGGTCCGCCCTGCGCGCTCGAAAGAGGAGAGTCACGACTATCGATATTTCCCCGATCCTGACCTTCCTCCTCTCGTCATCGAGCTCGCGGCCATCGAGAAGGCTCGTCGCGATTTGCCCGAGCTCCCTCGGGCTCGTCGCGAGCGGTATCGCGAGCGCTTCGCGCTCAGCGCGTACGATGCCGAGGTACTGACCGCAACTCGCTCGTTAGGGAATTACTTCGAGGACGTCGTAAAGCAGCACGGCGACGCCAAAACTGCTGCAAATTGGATGATGGGCGAAGTGATGGCGTCGCTCAAAACGACGAAACTGGATATCGAGCATTTCCCGATTCGGCCGGCCGAGCTTGCCGAGCTGCTCGACCTCGTGCGCGACAACGTGCTGAGCGGCACGGCAGCGAAACGCGTCTTCGCGATCATGGCCAGCACTGGTGAGCGCGCTCCTCAGATCGCTCAGCGCGAAGGACTCGTTCAGGTCCGCGACGATGCGCCGCTGCGCGCTTGGATCGAGGAAGTCATCGCCGAGCATGAAGCGGAGGCGAGGCGACTTGCGAACGGCGAGCGTAAACTCCTCGGCGTGCTCGTTGGGTTCGTGATGAAGAAATCGAGTGGTCGCGCCGATCCGCGACGCGTCAATCAGTTGCTCGCCGAACGATTGGGCGTATAGAGCGGCAGCTCGAGTTGCTGAGAGAAGCTCAGCGCTGAAGCCGGCATGCCGAAGTGACGCTCGGCTTCCTCATGGAGCTCGTCGTCACCTTCGCGCCGCAGCACATCCTTTCTCACGCGCTTCGCGAGACGCAGCGGCTGATCACCCGACGGATCGAGGCGATACGGTTCGGATTGCTCGATGCGCCGCAGGAAGTCGACGATATAGTCGAACGATCGCTCCAGATAGCGGCCGACTTCGATGTCGGTGAGATCCCAGCGGCTGTTCTCTTTCATCAGCTGAAAGATTCGCTGCCACGATTCGGAGTCGGCGACGACGACCATCCCGCGGAAGATGCGGCGATTCGTTGGTGTGCTGAAGATCGTCGGGCTCAGGATGCGGTCGAGCAGTCCGTCCGATCGGGAGTGATCGAGCGTGATCAAGTCCCGTGCGCGGCGGCTGTATCGTTCGCCGAGATGGGTCTCGAAGCGACTCTCCCAATAACTGTGACCGAGTGAGGACGTGCTCGACGTGACCGCAAGTTGCTTCGGCACAAAGTAATTGTGCGCGACCGAGTCCGCGGCGAGATGCGCCAGGTAGCCTAAC
>DATEGN010000183.1:0-7891 GCA_035280125.1 Gemmatimonadaceae bacterium
CTCGAGATCGCACCCGTGCTGGGGGTCTGCTATGGAATGAACCTCATCGCGTATCTCAACGGCGGTGACGTCGCCCCGGCAGCGAGTCGCGAGTATGGGCGCGCCGACGTTCGCGTGTGCGCTGAGGGGGGACCGCTCTTCAAAGGGTTCGAAACGGCAGCGCCGTTCGTCGCCTGGATGAGCCATGGCGATCAGGTGCGTGCACTTCCGCGCGGCTTCCTGACCACCGCGAGCAGTGAGAGCTCACCGATCGCCGCGTTCAGACACGAATCGAAGCCGTGGTATGGCGTTCAGTTTCATCTGGAAGTGGCGCATACGCCCCGCGGCAGCGAGATCCTCGCGAACTTTCTCTTCGAGGTGTGCGGCGCGACACCGTCCTGGACGCCGAGCGCGTTCATCGACGACGAAGTTGCAAAGATTCGTAACGTCGTCGGTAATCGACGAGCAATCTGCGGTTTGTCCGGCGGCGTCGACTCGTCCGTCGCCGCCACCCTGGTGCACCGCGCGATTGGCGATCAGCTCACCTGTGTCTTCGTGGACACCGGACTCTTGCGATTGCACGAGCGTGAGCAAGTCGAACGCACGTTTCGAGCTCACCTCGGTATAGAGCTGATCACCGTCGACGCATCGCAACGATTTCTGGAGGCACTCAAAGGCGTCGAGGATCCGGAGGAAAAGCGTCGGATCATCGGCCACACTTTTATCGACGTATTCGAGGACGCCACAGACACCATCGCCGACGCGGATTTCCTCGTGCAGGGGACGCTCTATCCCGATGTCATCGAGTCGGCATCGCCCCGCGGCGGTCCGTCAGTGACGATCAAGACGCACCACAACGTCGGCGGTCTGAAGCCCGGCATGCGTTTCAAGCTCGTGGAGCCATTGCGCGAGCTGTTCAAGGACGAGGTGCGCAACGTCGGCCGGGAGCTCGGACTTCCAGAAACGATGATCGGCCGACACCCATTTCCGGGTCCGGGGCTGGGAATTCGGGTGCTCGGACCAATTACTCGTGAGGCACTGGATATCCTGCGCCAGGCGGATGCGATCTATCTCGAGGAGATCCGCGAGGCGGGTCTGTACGATCGCATCTGGCAAGCCTTCGCCGTACTGCTGCCCATCCGCAGTGTTGGTGTGATGGGCGACTACCGTACATACGAGAATGTCGCCGCCCTACGAGCCGTGACGAGCACAGACGGCATGACCGCGGACTGGTACGAGTTTCCTCATGACGTGCTGGGGCGAATCTCGAACCGAATCATCAATGAGGTCCGCGGGATCAATCGCGTGGTCTATGATGTGAGTTCGAAGCCCCCGGCGACGATCGAGTGGGAATAGCGGCGTTAGGCCCTAGCGCGTCCCGAGAGCAGGAGCGGGCGAGATCGGTGCGCCCGGGAGCCACTCACGAGGGTAAACTGTCTGTTCCGTGAGCAGCGATTCGAAGCGCCGCACCAGTGCAGCTTAGCGGCTCGCGCGACGGCCCCGGGGATCCAAAAGGGCTGCGACAAATCAGCAGCCCTGCACATAAGGTTGGGTGCTCGCGGGCCGGGGTTCCGGAGGGGCAGCTATCGGCAATGCTGCCCTTCGCCTGAGGGTGCCTAACGCCATGCGGGACCCATGGCAGCATTGTCCATAGTGCCACGGAGGAACCCCCCGCCCGCGAGTACACGAACGGTCAGACTCCCTTTTCTTCGAGAAGCGCAAGGAACTGTTTGGGTTCCGTGATCGTCAACAAGCGAGACGGAACGTCAGCCTCTTTGCTGAACTGCGCGATCTTGCCCAGCACCGGGAGATACTGATTCGACACTTCGAGCGGCGGCGCGACGATGAGGAAGAAGAAGTTTACAGGCTTCTCATCAATCGCCTTGAAGTCGACGCCGCTCGGCTTTCGGCCGAACGCCACGCGCAGCTTGTTCACGACGAGTGAGCGGCAGTGGGGAATGGCGATCCCGCGACCAATGCCCGTCGAGCCAAGGTTCTCACGTCGTTTGAGCATCTTGAACAGCATGCTGTCGGACTTCTCGTCCAACTTCAGTAGTGCGATGAGCTCTTTGAGAATGTCGTCTTTCGTCGTACCCTGCAGGTTCAACTGAATCGCATCCTCGCTGAAGAATTCGCGCAGTTCCATCTACCGTTGTGCCTCGTGCGGTTGAACAGAGGGAGTCGGAGCTCGGGAGTCCGAAGCAAACTGCGAAGTTACCGAGGGCGAGAACACGTGTCAAATGCTGAAGTTGCACGGACTTCGACTGCTTCTTAACTTGAATGAATGAAACGTTTTCCCTTTCCGCTCCACGACGACGTCCCGCTCTACCTCGCGCCAATGGCTGGCGTGTCGGAATCACCATTCCGACGCCTCTGCCGTCGCTTCGGCGCGGACGTCGTCGTCACCGAGTTCCTCTCGGCGGAAGGGATACGTCGCGAGAACCCCGCAACGATCGACAAGCTCCGCTTTGGCACGGACGAGCGCCCAATCGGCGTGCAGATATTTGGCGCGGATCCCACCGCGATGGGAGACGCCGCGGCCTTCGTCACCGACGTCTTCCGGCCGGAGTTCATCGACATCAATTTCGGCTGCCCGGTCAAGAAGGTCGTTAGGCGAAATGGCGGCTCGGGCTGCTTGCGCGACCTGAATCTCGTTCAGGACGTCATACGAGCGGTTGCCCGCAGCACGCACCTGCCGGTGACATGTAAGATTCGCAGCGGCTGGAACGAGGAGATGCGCGATCCGGTGAGCATCGCTCGCCGATGTGAAGACGCCGGCGCTCGCGTCCTCACGCTGCATCCGCGGACACGAACCCAGATGTACTCGGGCTCGGCGCGATGGGAAGAGATCGCCGCCGTCGTCGCTGCCCTGTCGATCCCGGTGCTCGGCAACGGCGACATCAAGACTCCCGAAGACGCCGTGCGCATGCAGCGCGAGACGGGTTGTGCCGGCATCATGATCGCCCGCGGCTCGTTCGGCCAACCGTGGATATTCGATCAAACGCGCGATCTGCTCGCCGGTAAGTCCAAACGGCCGGGTCCGAGTGTCGAGGAGCGCTTCGCCGTTGCGCTCGAGCACGCGCACATGGCCGAACAGTACGAGCCCGACCCCCGCGGAGCGGCGATCGAGTTCCGCAAGCACCTGGGCTGGTACGTGAAGGGCCTGCCTGGCTCCTCTGATGTGCGCAAGAAGCTCCATGCCGTGTCTTCGTTAGGTGAGGTCGAAGGCATCTTCGACGAGTACCTCCGGAACCGCGATCGTTTTGCGGAGGAATCAGCGGATTCATCGGAGCTGCTCGAGGTCGGCCCGACATGAGACGCGAGCACGTTCGCGACTTGCTCGATCAGGTCGCGAACGGCGCTCTTGGTATCGACGAAGCGCTCGGACGACTCTCCTTCGAGCCCGCTGAATCGTTAGGCTTCGCCACGATCGATCACCACCGCGCGCTCCGGCAGGGGTTTCCCGAAGTCGTGTTCGGGGAGGGGAAGGCCACCGACCATCTCGTCGACATCGCCTGTCGCATTGCCGAACGCGGCGAGGGACTTCTCGTGACGCGTCTATCGGGCGATGCAGCCGCGGCGCTCGCCGGGCGCTGGCCGGCAGTCGAGCTCAACGAGATTGCCCGAACAGCGTATATCGCCCCGGCCACGCAAACCCCACCCACAGGTCGAGGCACGATCCTCATCGTGACGGCCGGGACTGCCGACCTACCCGTAGCCGAGGAAGCGGCGGTGACGGCAGTCGCCTTTGGGAACTGTGTGGCTCGCCTCGTAGACGTTGGCGTGGCCGGAATTCACCGGCTTTTGGCGCGCCGCGACGAGCTGATGACGGCCGCGGTTATCATCGTCGTCGCCGGGATGGACGGTGCCTTGCCATCAGTCGTGGGGGGATTGGTCGGGGTTCCGGTCATTGCGGTTCCGACCAGTGTCGGCTACGGTGCTTCCTTCCACGGGCTGGCCGCGCTCCTCACGATGCTGAATAGTTGCGCCGCCGGCATCACAGTCGTCAACATCGATAATGGTTTTGGCGCGGCAGTCGCCGCGTCGCGCATAAACCACGTCTGAGTCGCGGTTCGGCGGACCAGCCGCCGCATCCTGCCTCGCGCACTTGGCTTTCATGACGTTGACGACCCAGACGAGCGCCCACGTACCCATCGTTGTCGGCCAGAGCTGGTCGACGACCTTGTCTACCTTTGCGCTGTTGATCGCGGTCGCAACCGCCGCCTTGGCGATTCGGGGTTGGTTACCGCCAGCGATCTCCCGGCTCAAAAAGCCCCTCTCGGCCGGCAGTATAATCGCCGCGTCCATTCTCGCGGTTCTCACCGCGGGAGCAAACGCGGCGCTGGTTACGGTTGGACTCGCAGCCTGGGGAATGGCGGAAAGCTTCGGCGTCGCGATCGGCGCTGCCGCATTCGCCCTTGCCGGTGTATCGTCTGCGCTGGCGCTGGTAAAGAGCGGCTCGCTCGGCCTTACGTTAGGCGGGGCCACTCTCGCTGTTGCGGTTGGCGCGTTGCCGTATTTCTACGCACGTCGCCTGGCGACGATGCACGCACGCCGCGAGCGTCGGGTCACGCGCCTCGAGGCGCAGATCGCTCGTCCAACGCCATCGCGGCCGATGCCGACTGCCGCCCTCAAGCGAGACGTTCTGCTCTCCGTCGAGCGTACGGAAGCGACGAAGGATCTCGCGATGCTCGAAAGTCTCCTGCGCGACATCCGCGATCTCGTGCAAGCCGACGAGGCGGTCTTCTGGCGCTGGAGCGAGGAGCGCGACGCTTTACTGCCGCAAGCCTGGTCCACCGAGGACAGCTCGCTGCCACAGTTCTTCCGTGTGAAGGAGTGGGGTCCACTCGCGAGTTGGGCAGCTCAGGAGCGACTCGTGACGAGCGAAGGCAGTGAAGAAGCGCCGCTGCTCGTCGCCGCCCCGGTCGTTAGTACTCTCGATGGGGGCGAGGCGATGCTCCACGGGGTCCTGAGCGTGACGAGCAACATCGGTCTCGCGCAGTCTCGTGAGGCAATGAAGGAGTGGCTGCCGCGGTTCGCTGGTCAGCTGGCGTCATACCTCGAGTTGATCGATATGCGCACCGCGTCGAGCAGACACAGTCGGCGCAACCAAGCGCTGATCGACGCCATGCAGCGGCTGCAGGTACACAAGAGCGCCGAGGCACTCGGCAGCGCGGTGTGCGAGGCAGCGCTGGAGGTGACGTCAGGCCGCTCGGCACTTTTGATTCGCTGGCTTCCGCAGGACGCCTACGGCCTCGTGCAATACGCCTCGCGGGAGCTCGCGCTCGAGACTGGAATGATCATCGGCAAGGATACGCTCGTCGGTCGAACGTGTCGCGACGGACTGCCGCTGCTCCTGCACGACGCGCGCGCCGTCACGCGCTCCGAGCCAGCATACACGGCAACTTTGGCCTATCGCGCCATTCCGTCGATGGTCGTCGTCCCGATCGTTTGGGAGCAGCGAGTGATTGGCGCGATCGTCGTCGAGGGGGCTGAGCCCGGAAGTCTCGGCGTGGAAGAAGCTCGGAACGTCGGGCTTCTGGCGGCGGTTGCTCGTGCCTTCCTCGAGAAGGTCTGGGAGATCGAGGAAGTCAGTCAACGAGCGCGCACCGACGCGCTCACTGGCCTTCGGAATCGGCGCGACTTCGACGAGCAGCTGCGGCGTGTGTTGGCCGAGACCGATCGATTCGGCGGAGCATCTTCGCTCATTTTCGTCGACATCGATGACTTCAAGAAGGTCAACGACACGTACGGCCACGAGGCGGGCGACGCCGTGCTGCGACAGCTCGGGAAGACACTCGGAGACGGCGTGCGGGCCATTGATATTTGCGCGCGGTACGGGGGCGAGGAGATGGCGATACTACTGCCGCAAACACCAATTTCGGGAGCGATCGAATTAGCAGAGCGGCTGAGGACGGCGATTGCGGAGCGGCCCGTGCTGTTCGAGGGCACGGCTCTCCGCGTCACGGCCTCGTTCGGTATTGCCGCCTATCCGGAGACCGTTCCGCATGGCGATTGGCTGTTTCCGGCTGCGGACCGAGCTCTGTATCTGGCGAAGAGCGGCGGGAAGAATTGTGTGAAGGCATTGCTCACAAGTGACGGTATACCAAAGAAATATCAGAGTGGTTTGCAGTAAAAGATGATGTCATCGCGTGGTTGAAATAGACGGTCGGATACACTAGATTTGAGGTTGTTCGGGGGCGACTGGCTTCGACGGGATAAGTGAAGCCGTGGCCGCGTGCCCAGGTCCTCGGGTTCCTGGTAAAACACTCGGGAAAAATCCAACTGCGAACAACAACTTCGCCCTCGCTGCGTAACTTCTAGTTACGCCGAGTGCCCGCGAGGAAGCCCGCCCGGGGCGGCTTCGAGGGTATCGCAAAACCGGGATAGGCCGATGGCGCGCCCTCCGTCATCGGCCGAGATCAAGAGGGCTTATCCAGTAGTGGGCCGTCCGCTAGCCAGCGACTGGAGACATCTAACTGCGGACTACGCACGTAGTGGCTGTGGTCGATCTATTCTCGGACCCGGGTTCAATTCCCGGCGCCTCCACTGGTTTGTGAAATAGGCCCGAGGGCAAAGCCCTTCGGGCCTTTTTCACAACCAGTGGCTCGCTCGCTGGCGCTCGCTCGAAGCTTATTTGGAGTCGCGAGCGCTTTGCGCTCGCTCCTGCTCCTCTCGCCGGGCAATCCTCGCGTCGGACCGATCGCGCCTCGGAGTTACGCTCCAAACCAGCCGACGCATACCGCGAGCGTCACGGCGGCGTAACTGACGTCCCGCGCACCTAGCGCGCCTGACGAACCGAGGCTCAAACCGGCTACTGGTACATTGGCGATCGTTTGGGCGGAAAACGCGAGCGCCGCTTTGGCCGACGGGAATCGCTGTCGCGTGTATATGCCGTGCGTATCTGGCGCGAACTCGGCCGACGCGAGTCCGAGCGCTCCGGCGGTAAAGAACCTTGTCCCCCGCGTTCGCAGACCCGCCAGCACCGCCACCTGCCGGTGCATCGCGTCGCTTGAGAAGGTCGATCCCTCCAGCCACTGCACGCCACCGACAAAAGCGCCCACTGAATACCAACCGCTCAATTCCCCGGCAATGGTGCGTCCACCGCCGGCGCCGACCCCGAGCGAGATCCACCCGCGTTGTGGTGAACTGGCGTCGCCAGTTCCTGTCGGAGACTGGGCGCTCAGCGGGCATGTAAGCAGCATGAGCGCGAGACAAGCGCCGCAAATCGCGTTCTGTCGAATCATGCCTTCACTCCCGTTGAAGTCCACGAAAGGAGAACGCGCAGAAGTTCATCGAAAAGGATCAGGACGCGATCCAGACGATGCGCCTCGCCTGCGACGACGGTTATCGTCCCGAATGCGGGGCACCATTGTCCACCTCGACCATCCGGAGATCGCACGCCGCAACCTGCGCAAGGTGCCCGAGTCCTCGGCGCTCCAGATGCCAAAGGCAGCCTTGGTGGGACACGGCTTCATCGCTAGTGCGCGAGGCATGGCTGCCGCAGCCGCTGTTCATCGCGAGGCTCTCATCGCTTACGGGCTGCCGGAAAACTTCGTCGAGGAGCTCAACGCGGCGGTTGACGAGTTCGAGGCGTCGCTCGCCGAGCGAGATAAGAATCGCGGCCGGCGCATTGGTGCCACGAAGGGGCTCGAAACCGAGGCGAGCGAGGCGCGCACCGTCCTCGCCGTGCTCGACGCACTCGTGCGGCGGTGGACCAAAGGAAACGAGCCGCTTCAGCGCACGTGGGAGGGCTCGCGACACATCAGACACCGTCCCGGCCCGGTGTCGGTTAGCGCAGACTCGACGATATCCAAGGGAAGCGAGACAGCGCCACCGACGGAACGGCCGTTGTCAATGGCCTGAGCACTACGCGAGATCGCGGCCCCGCGTCTCTGTCGCCACGCCTAAC
>DATEGN010000184.1:0-10053 GCA_035280125.1 Gemmatimonadaceae bacterium
CTGCAAAAAAGAGAACCGTTCCACCTTTGGAGGCGACCGCTCCAACTTCGAAGGCGACCGCTCTAACTTCGAAGGCGACGCCGAGAGAAACGGACGCACTCCTGAGCTATCGACAGGACTCGCTACCAAATCGTGAGGCGCGCGCGAGCAGACGGTAGGCGACGCGACCAAATCGTGAGGCGCCCGCGAGCAAACGGTAGGCGACGCAAGCATTTCGCGAGGCGACCGGCGCAATATCGAAGGAGACGCGGGCTCCTGACGAGTGAACCGCGGCTATGTGTGACGCCACCGCGGTTATCTATGACACGACCGCGGCTACTCATGACACGACCGCGGCTATGCATGACACGACCTCGGCTACTCATGACACGACCGTGACAAAGTTGGCAGTCACGCTGAATACTATGGCAGGCGACGATCGCCATTCATGACTAACCGTGGCTTCACACGACACGACCGCGACTGTGCATGACACGACCGCGGCTTTTCACGACACGACCGCGGCTTTTCACGACACGACCGTGGCTTCGCCTGACACGACCGTGGTTTTACACGACACGATCGGGATACCCCATCATTGAGGGTTGAGCGGAAATGGCCCGTCGCGCCGTACGTGTTGTGCGCTCCTTCATCAGCGGCGTCAGCGCGTGTCAGCGGTTCGGCGCCTAACTATTTCGTGAAACGCGACTTGAGGAGCGCGCGAAGGTCGATCGGTGGGTGCTCGGGGGCGGGCGCTTCCACTGCGGGCGTCGCGTCCTCGCCGAGCACGTACTTCTGCATCTTCGCGCGCACGCCACGATCGAGGAAGCGCGAGAGCTGGTCCATCGAATAGTCCGCGCCTCGCCGCGTGTTGTACACGTTGAGTGGATACGAAACGACGAGGTGGTTCCGCGCGCGCGTCATGGCGACGTACATCAGCCGGCGCTCCTCCTCGAGCTGATCGTCGTCGGCGGTGGCGCGGGCGAGCGGGAAATATCCGTCCACCGCCCACATGAGAAAGACAGCGTCCCACTCCTTGCCCTTCGCGCTGTGCGCGGTGCTGAGCACGAGCGCATCGTCTTCCGTGTCGCCGCCCAGTGCGAGATCCTGTGTGCTCTGCGGCGGCTCGAGAGCGATCGCGGAAAGAAACGTGGCGCGATTGGGATAACCGCCGGCAATGACGCGCAACTGCTCGAGATCGGCGAGTCGCGCTTCGGGCCGATCATAGCGCTCGCGGAGAATGTCGTCGTACAGGCCACGAATGGCTTCGATCTCCGCGCTCACGCCAGTGCCGAGCGACTCCTGCTCGCCACGCGCGGAGCGAGTGCGCAGCGCTCGGAGCAGCGCGACGAGTCGCTCGTGTGCTTCACGAGCGCGCTGCGGCGGCAGCCAATCATAGAAGGCGTCCACCTCCCAGCCGCGCTCGGTCATCGAGGTGATCGCCGCGCGAGCGGTCGCGTCCCCGATGCCCGGCATGAGCATCAGTAGTCGATACCAGCTCACGTCGTCGCGCGGATTTTCGATCACGCGAAGAAATGCGAGGACGTCCTTCACGTGAGCGGCCTCGAGGAACTTCAGGCCGCCCCACTTCTCGAACGGGATGCGGCGATTCGCGAGCTCGATCTCGAGATCGGCCGACATGTACGCGGCCCGAAAGAGCACCGCGATTTCCCGTAGGGGCGTGCCCTCCTCGTGCAGCTCGAGCACGCGGTCGACGATGAACTTCGTTTGCTGCTGCTCGTCCCTGGCGGCAACGAGCCACGGCGCTTCCCCGCCGGCGCGATTCGTCCAGAGATCCTTCGTGAAGCGCTCCTCGGCCCGGCTGATGAGTGTATTGGTAACATCCAGGATTGGTTGCGTGGAACGATAGTTCTGCTCGAGCGTGACGAGATGCGCGCCCGGAAACTGTTGCGGGAAATCGAGAATGTTGTGGACGTTCGCGCCGCGGAAGGAATAGATGCTCTGGGCATCATCGCCGACGACGGTGATGTTCTTGTGCGTCCGACACATCCCGCGCAGGATGCGCGCCTGCGTGAGATTGCTATCCTGATATTCGTCGACGAGAATGTGGTCGTAGAGCGCCGCGATCCGCTCCGCGAGCGGCGCGGAGTGCTCGAGCATCAACTGCCAGAAGAGGAGCAGGTCGTCGTAATCCACGAGATTGCGCTCGATCTTCCGGCTTGTGTACTCGGCGAAAATCCGCAGCACGTCGTCGGTGTAGTCCGCGAACTGCGGCATCTCGCCGCCGAGAATATCCTCGACCGGAATCTCGGTATTGACGTGGCGTGAGTAGATCCAATGGAGCGTTTCCTTCTTCGGAAAGCGCTTTTCCTGTTTGCCATAGCCGAGATTCGCGCGCGCCAGACCCATTAAGTCCTCGGCGTCACCTTCGTCCATGATCGAGAAATCCTTCGGTAGCCCGGCCGACTGACCGAAGGTGCGCAACAGTCGATTGCCCGTACTGTGAAATGTGCCGCCGTGCACATGCCCGCTCACGACGCCAACGAGCCGCTCGGCGCGCGTGAGCATCTCGTGCGCGGCGCGTCGCGTGAAGGTGAGGAGGAGAATCCGCTCCGCCTTTACGCCGCGCTGCAGCAGGTGCGCAACGCGATGGACGAGTGTGCGCGTCTTTCCCGTTCCGGCGCCGGCAACAATGAGCAGCGGGCCATCGCCGTACGTCGCCGCGGCGGACTGCTCCGGATTGAGTTGCGCCGTCTGGTCCTCGAGCGGATGCTCGCCGTTGTCGACGACGCCTTCCCGCTCGCGAGGACGATAAATGCGCGGCCCGTCCACCATCATCAGCGACCCGCTCGGGAGGCCGCGATCGTGGTCGACGTCTGGAGATGTGCGGTAAGATCTTCGGGCGTAATGCGGTGCGGTGACAGCTCGAACGTCGCACCCGCTGCAGCAACGACGGTATCAGCGACCGAGTCAATGGTCTGTTGATCGTTAGGTAGTTCGGCGTTCACCGACGTCATGCGCACCGCCGAAATGCCGCACGGTACGATAAGATCGAAGTATTCGAGATCGGTCGAGACGTTGAGCGCGAAGCCGTGCCAGGTTACCCAATCGCGGGCATGAACGCCGATCGAGACGATCTTGCGATCGTCGATCCACACGCCAGTGTACTGAGGCTTTCTGCTTCCCACCAGGCCATACGTCTCCAGTGCTCTGATGAGTACCTCCTCAACCTGGCGCAGATACCAATGCAGATCGCGGCGGTGGCGCTTGAGATCGATGATCGGATAACCGACCAGCTGGCCCGGCCCGTGAAACGTGACGTCGCCGCCGCGCTCGACCTCGAACAGCTCGACGCCACGCTCGCGCAAATACTCGGGCGTCGCGAGCATATGCGCGGTTTTTGATGACCGGCCAAGCGTGATGACCGGTGGATGCTCGACGAGCAAGAGGAGATCTTCGTCGATCTCGCCGGCAATGCGCGCGCGCGCCACCTCGCGTTGAAGCTCGAGGGCGCCCGCATACGGCTGCAGTCCGAGATCGACGACGAGAAGCTCTGGCACTATGCGTGAATCATCATGCCCATCGAATCGAGCGCCGCTTCGGCGACCGCTTCGGCGAGGGTGGGGTGAGCGTGAATCGCGAGATCGACCTCTTCGACCGTGAACTCGTTCTCGCGCGCGACCGCCAACTCGTGGATCAACTCTGTCGCATGCGCGCCGATGATGTGCGCGCCGAGAATCTCGCCGTACTTGGCGTCGCGAATGATCTTCACGAAGCCCTCCGTCTCGCCCGAGGTGCGTGCCCGACCATTCGCCGAGAAGTTGAACCGACCGACCTTGTAATCGAGCTTCTTGTCCTTGCACTGCTGTTCGGTGAGACCGATGGATGCGACCTCCGGATGGCAGTAGGTCGCGTTCGGAATGTTGCCGTAATTCACACCATGCGTGTGCTTGCCGGCCAGTATCTCCGCGACCGTGATGCCTTCGCGCTCGCCTTTGTGCGCGAGCATCGGCGGCCCGGCGACATCCCCGATCGCGTAGATCCCTGGCGCGCTCGTGGCCATCTTCGCGTCGATCTTCACGAAGCCGCGCTCGGTGAGCTGCACGCCCTGCTCCTTGAGGCCAAGCTCTTCGATGTTCGGCGCACGGCCGGCGGCGATGAGCACTTTTTCAACCTCGAGATTCTTCTTCTCGCCGCCGACTTCAACCGTCATGGACACAGAATTCTTTCCAACTTTGACATTGCCGATCTTTGCGCTCGTCAGCACGTCGATTTTGCGCTTCTTGAATGAGCGCTCGAGCTCTTTGCTGCAATCCCCGTCTTCGAGCGGGAGGATCCCCGGCAGCACCTCGATCAAGGTCACCTGCGTTCCAAAGGCGTTGAATACGTCGGCAAACTCGCATCCAACGGCGCCGCAACCAACAATGGCCATCGTTTTGGGTGAGCTCTCGAGAATCAGCGCCTCATCCGACGAGATGACGGTCGTCTTGTTCAGTTCCAAACCGATCTGGGGCAAGCCCTTTACGCGCGAGCCAGTGGCGACGACGATGCCTTTCTTAGCCTCGTGCTTCTCCTCTTTGCCGTCGGCCGTTTTGAGGGAGATGCTATTCTTGCCGGTGAGCTTCGCGTTCCCTTTGAGCCACGTGATCTTGTTCTTCTTGAAGAGGAACTCGACGCCTTTCGAGTTCTGCTGACTCACGGCGCGGGAACGCTTCATCGCCACGCTGTATTCAAGCTTGACGTCCCCGACGGTAACGCCGAACTCCTTGGCGTGTTGCAGCCGATTCGCGATGGCCGCGGATTCGAGCAACGCCTTGGCCGGAATACAGCCCCA
Organism: Gemmatimonadaceae bacterium; assembly: GCA_035280125.1. Lineage (GTDB taxonomy): Bacteria > Gemmatimonadota > Gemmatimonadetes > Gemmatimonadales > Gemmatimonadaceae > AG2. The sequence continues at coordinate 4,775 of DATEGN010000184.1, forward strand.
CAGGACGCACGTCCCCCCCAAACCTTCTCGCTCGACGACGGCCGTCGAGAGGCCGAGCTGTGCGCTCCGAATTGCACCTACGTAGCCGGCGGGGCCGCCGCCAATAAAAATCACGTCGAACGAGGCCATGGTTCGAATGTTCCTCAAAGAGTTCGAAAGTCGTCGCCGCACGGGCGAACCGACGGCGGCCCCGAAACATATTCGCGCCGTGCACGGCCGACTATTGGAGCGCACCGCACGATGTGCCTTGCTCGATCTCTTGCGGCACAGTAGCGTAGCGGCTATGCGGTCCTCACGAGCGTGGGCCAACGGCATGAGCGCGATGGCGCTCACCATCTCCCTCGTGTTCGGCGGAGCCGTGACGTCCGGCGCGCAGGCAACGACGCAAGGCACGGCGACGCCCACCGCAAAGATCATCGGGAAGGTCACTGACACTTCGGGCGTTCCACTGCCTCGGGCGGAGGTGTGGCTCATCGCGGTGAGCGAGTTGCGCGCCGTCGCCGACGACTCGGGCCGCTTCGAGTTGGCGGGTCTGCCTTCAGGGCCGGTCACGTTTGGCGTTCGTCGACTCGGCTTCGAGTCAGCGACGTTCTCGACCGTGCTGAAGCCGGGGAGGACGCATCGTGCGACGTTCCCACTGACACCCACCGCGCAATCGCTCGCCGAGGTGAAGGTTCAGGACACGGCCTCGAGCTGGCTGGCGCAGTTCGATGCACACCGCGCGTCGCACCGTGGCACGTTCATCACGCGCAAGGATTTCGAGAAACAGAATCTGCGCATCGCGACCGATATTCTCCGCCGCGTGCCCGGCGTGCAGATCGTGCCGACGCGATTGGGAACGGCGATCCTGATGACGCGTGGAAATGGGGCTCGTCGCTGTGCACCGCAGCTGTACGTGCACGAGACGCCATATAGCGGCAATTTCGACGATTTCATCCCAGACGACATCGAGGCGCTCGAGGTGTACGTCGGGGTCTCCGAGATTCCTCCGGAACTCATCAATCTCGGTCGCCCGATATGCGCCGCGATCGTGATCTGGACGCGCGAGCCGCCGCCGAAGGGTAGAGAGCAGAGGGTGGAGAGTGCGCGTCTCCAGTCTCTACCCTCCAACCTCTACGCGACAAGCATCAGCGGATTCTCGATCATCCTTCCGAGCGTCTGAAGGAACCGTGCACCGACGGCCCCATCGACGGCGCGGTGATCGCAGCTCATCGTAAGGCGCAGACGCTTGCGGACGGCGATCTGTCCGTCGACGACGATTGCCTTGTCCTCGGCGCGGCCGACGGCGAGAATGCCCGTCTCCGGTGGGTTGATGATCGCCGTGAACTGATCGATGCCATACATGCCGAGATTCGACACCGAGAACGTCGAGCCCGTGTATTGCTCCGGCTTGAGCCTCCGCTCACGCGACAGCTTCGCCAGTTCTTTCACCTCGGCGGAGATCTGGCGCATCGACTTCTGATCGGCGTCAAAGATGACTGGCACGATCAGACCGTCGTCGGTCGCCACCGCGACTCCGAGGTGAACGCGGTTGAACATGCGAATGCGGTCGCCGAGCCAATGGGCATTGATTTCGGGATGCTGCGCCAGCGCAGTGGCAACGGCTTTGAGCAGCACGTCATTCACCGAGACCTTGAACTCGTCGCCTAACGACGCCATGGCCTTGCGCATGTCGTCGACACGGCCCAGGTCGAATTCCGCGGTGAGATAGAACGTCGGAACCGGGCCGATCGACTCCGACAACCGCCGCGCAATGGTCTTTCGAATCTGCGTCAGCGCGACGTCCTGGAAATCGCCCTCCCGCGCAGGCCGTTGCGGCGCGCGTTGAGCAGCAGGCGCGGCACCGACGGCGGCTGCCGCTTCGATGTCACGCTTGATGATGCGCCCACCAGGTCCGGTGCCGCGAAGCTGACCGAGATCCAGTCCCTGTTCGCTTGCGAGGCGACGAGCGAGTGGCGATGACCGTACGCCGCCTCCGTTTCCTTCAGCGCGTTGTGGCGGTGGCGGAGGCGCCAACACACGTGGCGCAGTCGCACCCGTACTCGCCGAGGCAGCAACCTTCTGCTGAGGCGGCGCCGACGCCTCGCCTTGCGATTCGTTAGGTGCACTCGGAACAGGCGACGCGCTCGCTGTCGTCTGCGCCACGACCGGCGCCGGTTGTGCGGGGGCGGCGGATTGAGCTGCTCCGCCAGCCTCCGCCACAAGCGCGTCGATATTCTCGTCTGGCGCCGCGATGACACCGACGAGCTGACCAACGGGTCGGGACTCGCCTTCGCCGATCAATCGTTTACGGAGGACACCGTCGCCGCGCGCGACGAGCTCCATGATCGCCTTGTCGGTTTCGACCTCGGCGAGTGGGTCGCCGCTTTTCACGGCGTCGCCTTCGTTCTTCAACCACTTTACCAGGCGCCCTTCTTCCATCGTTGGCGAGAGCGCTTCCATGAAAACTTTGGTCGCCATTCGGGTGTTAGCTGTGGAAGGTTGACGGGGAACGGGGCACGGGGAACAGGAATATTGACCCGTTCCCCGTTCCCGGCCGCCCGATCACTGTTCCTGGTACATCACTTTCTTCACGGCGGCGATCGTTTTCGCCGCGTCGGGCTTGGCGGCGCGCTCGAGATTCTTCGCGTAGGGCATCGGAACGTCTGCCTGGTGCACGCGCAGAACCGGTGCATCGAGATAATCGAAGCATTCGCGCTGAACGAAATCGACGACCTGCGCGCCAATGCCGGCGATCTCCCAACCCTCCTCGAGGACGACGGCGCGGTTGGTCTTCTGCACCGAAGCACGAATCGCGTCGTAGTCCATCGGGCGCACCGACCGCAAATCGACGACGTCGACGCGAATGCCTTCTTTCGCGAGTTGGTCGGCAGCCTGCATGGCGACAAGAGCCATTTTGCCATTCGTGATGATCGACGCGTGCTCGCCTTCGCGTTTGAGATCCGCGACGCCGATCGGGATGAGATAGTCGTCTTCCGGCACCTCACCTTTGATGTTGTACAGCATCTCGCCTTCGAGAAAGCAGACGGGGTTGTCGTCGCGAATGGCGCTCTTGAGCAGTCCCTTTGCGTCGTAAGGCGTACCAGGCGTCACGACTTTGAGGCCAGGAATGTGCGCAAGCCAGGATTCGAACGCCTGCGAGTGCTGCGCCGAGAGCTGCAGGGCCGCACCATTCGGCCCACGGAAAACGATCGGAACGTTGTATTGTCCGCCGCTCATGTAGAGCATTTTGGCAGCGGAGTTGAGAACCTGATCGAGAGCGAGGACGGCGAAGTTCCAGGTCATGAACTCGATGATCGGACGCAAGCCAACCATCGCCGCGCCGACGCCGACACCGGCAAAGCCGAGCTCCGTGATCGGCGTATCGACGACGCGCATCTCGCCGAATTCCTGGAGCAGGCCTTTAGAGACTTTATAAGCGCCCTGGTAGACGCCGACTTCCTCGCCCATGAGGAACACGCGATCGTCGCGTTGCATCTCCTCGCGAAGGGCTTGGTTGAGAGCGTCTCGATAGGTTATGACAGCCACGATACGATGCGAGGTGATAGGTGCTGGGTGTTGGCGATTCAGTCAGCGGCGACGGACTGTGCGCCTGAGTCGCTCGTCGTGTCGACGTAGACATCTTCGTATAGCGCTTCGAGCGGCGGCTCGGGACTCTTGTCGGCGAAATCCCAGGCGTCTTGGACTATCGCCTTGAGGTCCGCGTCCACGCGCTGGAGCTCTTCGTCGGTGAGCTCACCGTTCTCCTGCATGTGCATCCGCAACAGCACGATCGGATCGCGCTTCATGTACTCGTCGAGCTCGGCCTTCGTGCGATATGTACCACTGACAGCATCCGACATCGAGTGGCCCATGAAGCGATACGTGCGCACTTCGAGCAGAGTCGGGATCTGGTCCTTGCGCGCGCGATCGACCGCCTCTTGGGTTGCTGCCCGTACGGCAAAAACATCCTGCCCGTCGCACTGCGCGCGAGGCATGTTGTACGACGCGCCGCGCTCATAGATGTCGTGAATGGCGGACGCCCGCTCGAGCGCCGTGCCCATCCCGTAACGGTTATTCTCGATCACGTATACGACGGGCAGCTTCCAAAGCCCCGCCATGTTGAGCGCTTCATGAAACGCTCCGGTGTTCACGACGGACTCGCCCATGAAGCAGATGCACACCTGGTCACCGCCGCGATACTTGATCGCGAAGCCGACACCGGTCGCCAGCGGAACGTGCGCACCGACGATCCCGTGTCCACCGAGGAAGTTCACATTGCGGTCGAACAAATGCATCGAGCCGCCTTTGCCGCGCACGACTCCATCCGCGCGTCCAAAGAGCTCAGCCATCACGTTTCGTGGCGAAATCCCTCGCGCCAACGCCTGGCCGTGGTCTCGATAGGTGGTGATGACATAATCGTCGGGGCGCAATATCGAGAGGGTGCCGGTGCTGACCGCCTCTTGTCCGATGTACAGGTGGCAGAAGCCACCGATCTTGCCGAGCGCGTACGCCTCGGCGCAGCGCTCTTCGAAGCGGCGCTGGAGCAACATCGACCGTAGCAGCTCGCGGTCGAGATCAGGGTTCGATTTTCCGTTGCCCGATGTGGCTGTCTCCGTAGCAACGTTTGATTCGTTCTTCTTTTTTGTCGGCATTTTTAGCATGACAACGTGTTAAACACGCGCCGCCTGCACCTGCTCCCAGGCGTGATAGCTCGATCGAACGAGCGGGCCAGACTCGACGTGCCGAAAGCCCATTGCCATACCTTCCTCGCGGAACATGCGGAACTCGTCTGGCGTGACGTACCGATCGAGCTTGATGTGCGAATCCGATGGCCGGAGATACTGACCCAACGTGATGATGTCGACGTCGACCGAGCGTAAATCGCGGAGTACCGCAAGCACCTCTTCGTTCGTTTCACCCATGCCAAGAATGATTCCGCTCTTGGTCGGGATCTCCGGGGCGATGCGTTTAGCCGTTGTGAAGATGCGCATCACACGCTCGTAGCGACCACCCGGCCGGCACCTTTTATAAAGCCGCGGAACCGTCTCGGTATTGTGGTTATAGATGTCCGGAGACGCGTCGAGCACAGTCGTAATAGACTCCTCGTCGCCCTGGAAATCGGGTACGAGCACTTCGACGGAACAGTTCGGAACGAACTGTTTGATATGACGGATCGTCTCGGCAAACGCCCACGCACCAAAATCGGTGAGGTCATCGCGGTCGACGGAGGTGATCACCGCGTGCTGCAGTCGCATTTCGGCTACTGCCTGTGCGACGCGTTCGGGTTCCGCAGGATC
>DATEGN010000185.1:0-6811 GCA_035280125.1 Gemmatimonadaceae bacterium
CTAGCCCCCCTATTCCCCTAGCCCCTATTCCCCTAGCCCCGAGCCCCTCGTATCATCTGGCCATCCCCACCCGTGAGCGTCTCGATGCGACTTGGCGTTCTCATTTCAAGCATCGGCTTGGCAGCGTGCGCGACGTCTGGAGCAACGAAGGCAACTCAGCAGGGCAGCACCGGTAGTTGGGCAGGCAGTTTTCGAGCGACGAATGCTGCCGCGAACGCGATGCTGGCGCCGGCGACTCCGAACCGAGGCTCGGGTACGATCAACATCACTCGCCTGAGCGGCGTTCCATCGCTGATCCGTATCGACGTATCGATCAGTGGTGCGCCGCCGAGCGCAGCGCTCGGCTGGGCGGTGTTCAGTGGCACATGCGGCTCGCCCGCGCCTATCATCGCCAACTCGAGTCAGTTCGCGACGATTCCGGTCTCGAACAGCGGCGACGGACGTGTCAGAGTTGACCTAGCCGTTGCTCTCGATCCCAAATCGAGTTATCACGCCAACGTGTACTCGACGGATCGCCCGAACGACATGAACGACGTGATCATGTGCGCGAATCTGAACGCGCAGTAGGCTCGGGCAACGCGCTCATTGCCCGGGCTTCTGCGCCCGCTGCTCCCACTGCTTGACGACGCGCTCGACCGCCGTTCGCGTTTCGGGGTGCGTGAGCGTCGGCTGCGCGCTCCTCAGCGCCGGTAGGCCAACCGTCGGACCTAACGATTGAACGATGGCCTCGAGCGTCCATTCGCGGACGTAGCGCCGCGAGTCGTTCAGGTCAGCCACGAGCAGATCGAGTGCGCGCTTACTGCCGCGGGACGCCATAGCCGCCAGCGCAAACGATGGTACCTGCTGCTCGCCCATGAGATCGTGGACCGCGGTTACGAGCGTCGTATCGCGCGCGCGGACCGCGGCGCCCAGCGCGGCGTTCTGGATTGCGTCCCGATACGACGGCGTGCGCAGGCCCTCGATGATCAGCGCCCGGCGATTCGCTGTGTCGAGTCGAACGAGCGAGGCAAAGGCAGAGGCGCGAACATTGTAGCTCTCGTCGCCTTTCCATGCCGCTCGAGTACGAGCCAGCGCCTCCTCCCCGCCCAGCCGGCCGAGTGACTCGACGGCGGCCTGGCGAACCTGGCTCGACGTATCGTGCAACGCCTTTGCGAGAGCCGGCACCGCGATCGACGCCGGCACGCCACCTAACGCCGTCGATGCCTGGGCACGCGTGAGAAAGTAATCGCTGGTTGTCGCCGCCTGAGCGAGCGCCGTCTCCGCGTCGGCGTCCGTCGTGCGCTCGGCAAGCTGGTCGATCACCCACGAGCGATTCCACAAGTTCGAGTCCAGACGGAGTTGGGTCGCGAGCTGCGGGGTCGGCTGGTTGAAGACGAGTGTTTTGAGAATGCGGTTGCCGTCGTCGAAGACGATCATCGTTGGCGCACTCGATACGCCGTTGACGACAATCGTATCCTGGCGCCGATCGATCCAGCTCCGCTGCAGGACATCGGCGCCACCAGCGACGCCGACACGAATCGTGACGGGCATCCGGAAGACCTCCGGGACGACGTAGCGCATTCCTGCACTGTCCGTCTTTAGCGTGTCGCGCTGGGTTTGCGTTACGGCGAGCGTCACGCGTTTGGCTGCGGCGTCGTACGACGACGTGACCGTGAAGTCCGGAAAGCCGGCGCTGTACATCCATTCGTCCCAGAACCAGGAGAGATTCTCGCCCGTCGCCTCGAGCACGGCTTGACGCAAGTCGTCGGTGACCGCGTTCTCCAGGGCGTGCGTCGTTAGGTATCGATGGATGGCTGCCCAGAACGGCTGGTCGCCGAGATAGTTCCGGAGCATTTGAAGAACGAGCGCACCCTTGGGATAAATATTGTTCGATCCGTTCGAGGCCAGCGGCATCCGACGCCGTGCGTCGATCTGCATGAACTGGTGGTATTCGTCGAGGTAGTAGTCCTGCTCGAGGTGTTCACCCTTCTTCTGGCGCCAGTATTGACCCGGCATGAACTCGGCGAAGCCTTCGTTCAGGAACATGTTCGCCCAGTTCGCGGTCGTGACGTAGTCACCGAACCATTGATGCGCGAGCTCGTGGGGGATCAGTATATGCCGATACCACGGCCGGTCCTGGTACGCGTTCGGTGTAGGGAGCCAGTCGACGAGCGTCGTCGCGCTCACGTTCTCCATCCCACCAAAGAAATCGGCGACGGTGGTCTGCGCGTATTTCTGCCAGGGATAGTCCACGCCGGTGAGCTTCGAATACACGTCGATCATATCCGGCGTGACGTGAAAGAGCTGCCACGCCAGGGCGCTGTCCGCGTGATAGACGTAGTAATCGACGGGAACGTTCCTCCACGAATCGTGAATCTTCGCAAGTGGCGCAACCACCAATGAAACGAGATAGGTCGCGCTCGGCCGCGTCTGGGACCAGCGGAAAGTGCGCGCGCCATTCGACTCCTTCGAGTCGCTGACCAGCGCGCCGTTCGAGACCGCTGTGAACCCCGCGGGCACCGTGGCCTCGAGCTCCCAGCTCATCTTGTCATTCGGAAAGTCGTAGGTCGGGAACCAGTAGTGATTGTTGTGATCTTCGCCCTGGCTCCAGATCTGACGCGGCGTGTGGGGACGTTCGTCGATGAAGGTGAGCCCGCGGCCGTTCTCGATCTTGCCGGAATAGTCGATCGTGAAGCGGACGGTATCGCGGAATCCGACCGCTCGCGGAAGATAGACAACGAGCGAGTCTCCATGGCGACTCGTGCGAAGAGTGGTGTTGCCGGTCGCGACTCGCTTGATGCCGAGCAGGGCGCCGGCGTCGAGCACTACTGAATCGAACGCCGGGCGGAGAGCGATGAGCGTAGTGCTAACATTTCCCGTGAACGACAGCGAATCCCAATTGAAATCACGAACGACGATGCGCTGATGAACCAGGTCATAGTCGTGAGAGCGCGTATACCGGTCGTTGGCGATGCGCTCGAGGTTGGGATTCTGGGCGCGCACTGTGGTGGCAAGCACCGTGAGCAGCGCCAGGAAGCGAGTTGTCATGAAGTCAAAGCTAGCGGCGCCCGACGCCGCTCGGGGCATCAAGACACATTCATTACACGACCTGACACAGCAGGAATCCAGCGTGCACGAACATGGTGACGCCTACGCTAATGCGGCCCTGGCGAGCCGCGCGAGGCGGGCGGCGGTCCACGCATGATATCGAGCCGCTGCTCGACCCAACCGTCGATTTGGAAGTATTGCACTCGGAGATGGTGGTGGCCGCCGCCGAGCGGCGCGACGTCGACGCGCGACTCGTGCGGCGTCCAGTCATCGATGACGAGTGCGTCGTCGACCCACACACGGATGGCGTCGTCGCTGATTGTCTGCAAGGTGTAGCGCCCGGCCGGGAGCTCGACCGTACCGGTCGCATCGAGCGCCCACTGCTTGGACGGAATTGCCGGACTACTCGGCCGATACCACAGCAGATCGAGCCGAGGAACGTGCCGCTCGAAGAGTGGCGTGCTGCGCAGTAAAGCAGCGAAGCCACCCGACTGCGCGCGCGGGTCGCTGGAGTCGGACCACGCGTAGAAACGCTCTGTCCAATCGATCGCCGGCTCGAATCGTTCGAACCAGAAGGTGCTTGGACGGCTCGAGCCTGTCGCGCGCAAGACTATGGTGAGCGACCAGTCACCTAACGACCCTGTTCGTGGCGTGACGACGAGTGTGTCCGGGATGCCAAGCGTCGAGATTTCCCCACTGCGCTTCGAGAGCACGGCGATATTGCGCGTCTTCTGAACCGTCCACTCGCCGGCGGGCCCAAGCACCGCGAGTCGCAACGGGTACGCACGCGCGCTGTCGAGTGGCCACAGTTTGGGCGCACGCCAATCGTATGGTCCCCACTCGTCGACGATGATTGCCGATCGCGGCAGTCGGGCGAGTGGTGAGGGCGGCCATTCGCGCTGCCCGTTAGGCAGCGCTGGGGGGACGAGCCCGCGCAACTCCATCGGAATCTCACTCTTGACGACACCCGTCTCACGCGTGGGCGTACTGTCGCTTCGTACGACGCCCGAATTCGTCGCGGCGATATCGGTATCGACCGCCGCGTATCGATTGCCGCGCATCGTGAGCGGCGTCGAATTCGAGGCCTGGACCGCCGCGCGACTACCGAGGAAGAAGTTGTCGACGAGGAGATTGTCGCGGCTTCGCGTATCGCGGTGCTTCGGGTAGCCCCAGTCTGAGGCGGCGATGGAATCGGCCCAGAGTCGAACGCCTACGGTGTCTCCCGTCAGTACATTCGCAACGATGTGATTGCCCTGGCCATGCTCGATCGCGACGCCCGTTCGGTTGAATGAGAGCGTGTTGTTCGCGAACCACGAATCGAAGCTGTATCCTCCCCAGACGCCATAGTCGCTGCCAACGACACGATTCGCTACGAAGAGATTACGGCTGAACGTCGCCTCGACGCCATTCGCGGGCGCGTAACTGAAGTCGTTGGAGTACACGACATTGTCGTTCGCGCCTCCCTCGCCCGTATCCATCGTCGACTGACCCGCCCAGAGGAACAGCCCGTCGCCGCCATGCGTCGCCGAATTGTACGCGATCACGTTTCGGCAGCTCTGTTCGTAGACGAGAATGCCTGCCGAATCCTGACCGCGGTGGTAGAAGCCCTCACTATAGCCGCGCACGTCGTAGTCGATTCGATTGTGCAGGATTCGGTTGTCGCTCGATCGATACAGTCCGATGCCGAGTCCGGAGTTGAACGAGAAATTGTTGTTCCAGATGAGCAAGGAGTCGCTGCGCGTCATGAGCAATGCGTTCATTCCCTGCTCGACCGTGTTGCCGCTGAGCTCTCCGCCGTGCACTCGCTCGAGATAAATCGCTGCGCCGAATCGGAGCCACTCGTTCTGCTCGTTATGGTGAAACGAGAGCCAGTCAACGAGACTCTCGTGTTCGACGAGGCTGTAGAGTCGGGGCTTCCAATTGCGCGAGAGATCGTTGTCCAGGAGTCGGAGATTGCGCGTGTCACGCGCCCGGATGGCGATCTCGTAACCATGAATTCGCGCGCCGCGGATGGTGATGTTTCGTCCGCCCTCGACGAGGATTGCGAGTCCCCGAGCCGCGTCGGGCGCAGCAGCACTGTCTTTACCGAGCAGCGTGATCCCGCGCAGATCGACCGTGAGATCATTGCCCCGCACGGTGATCAATGGGGCGTCCAGCGACGCGGATGCGTGACGATAGATGCCGGGCTTGAGACGAACAGATCGCGTGATGACGAGCCCAGCACGAAATGCCATTGGCTCCTGGGCACTCAGAGACGTGATGGTCGTGCCGCCGAGCAGCAACGCGAAAAGGAGACGCAAAACGCGTCGTTCCGTTCGCTTACTCGTATCGGAGGGCCTTCGTCGGCTCGACGCGCGACGCGCGCAGTGCCGGCAGCCAGCTCGCCACGAGCGCGACGCCGAGCAAGGCGACCGCCACCACCAGGAACACGACGGGATCGCGCGGCGACTCGTCGAAGAGGAGCGGCGCGAGCCATTTGCCCGCCCCGAGTGCGATCGCGCCGCCGATCACGACGCCAGCGATGCCGAAGGCCACTCCTTCCTTGACGATTAGCCGGATGACGTCCGCCGCTTGCGCGCCTAACGCCATGCGAACGCCCATCTCGTGCGTGCGCTGGGCGACGTTGTAGGCGATGACACTATACAAGCCGATCGCGGCGAGCAGCAGGGCGAGTACGCCAAAAGCCGTGAACATCGATGCCCCGAGACTCCACGATCGTGTTTGCTGCCCCAGAACCTGCGAGAGCGGCGTCGTCGTGATGTAGGACGCGCCGGGCATCTCCTTTTGCAGCGAGCGACGTACGGCGTCGGCGTAGTGCGCGGCGTCCCCACGAACTCGAACGAAGATCCCCGTTCGATTGGGGTTGAACTGCGTCGCCGGAAGATAGTAGTACATGTCCGTCTCGTTGCTCAGCTGATGCGACTTGATGTCCTCGGCGATCCCGACGACGTAGCGGCAAGGCATCGTATCGGCGTTCATCCGCACGCACTTGCCGATGGCATCGTCGTTAGGCCATAGCGTCTTGGCCATCGCCTGGCTGACGACCATCACGAACTGCGAGTGCTCGAGATCCGTCGCCTGGATACCGCGGCCACGCAGAATGCGCGTGCCCATCGTCGTGAAATAATCGGGCGATACAGCGCTCAGATCGAAGCGCCCCAATCGCCCAACGGTGTCGATTCCGCTGACGAACAAGCTCGTGCTCCACGTGCTCCAGAATGGAATCCCGATCTGCAGCGTGGCGCTCTGCACGTTTGGCGTCGTCTGGGCGCGCTCGATCAGCCGTCGACGGAGCTCGACTTCCTGTACACTGTCGAGCTTCACGCCTCGCATGTTCATGTCGACGATGAGCACGGGGCCGGCGTCGAATCCGAGGCGGAGGTTGCGCACGTTCGTCAGGCTCCGAACGAACAATCCGGCGCCAACGAGCAGCACGACGGAGAGTGCTCCCTGAATGAGCAGCAGTGTGGCGCGCAGTCGCGAACGCTGATAGGTCCCCTCGCGCGCACCAGCCTTGAGATCGCCCGTCAGATCGGCGCGACTCGCCTGCAGTATTGGCGCGAGCCCAGTGAGCAAACCCGCAATCAAGGCGGCGCTACCAGCAAAGAGTAGCGTGCGCTGGTCCGTAATGACGGAATGCGCGACGGCACCCGGAAGGAATGCCATTCGCAGTCCAACGCCACTCCATTGCGCGACGAGCATCCCGGCGATGCCACCGGCGAGCGCCAGCAGCACGCTCTCCGTGAGCAACTGCGCCAGCAACCGTCCGCGGCTGACGCCTAAC